>NZ_JAOQIO010000046.1:0-10956 GCF_025567575.1 Paenibacillus baimaensis
CGTACATTACCATTAACGAGATGAATGGCTCACCGAGCGAGGTATTCCTGAACGTTGGGAAGGCGGGCTCTGACGTATTTGCGATGTCCGAGGCTCTTGGACGAGTATGCTCGCTATTCTTGCGCTATGGTGATCATGGGAATAAAGTCCAGCTGTTAACGAAGCATCTGAAGGGTATAGGTGGATCGGGTGCAATCGGCTTTGGCCCTAATCGAGTGGAATCTATTGCTGATGCAGTGGCTCAGGCATTGGAAATGCACGGAAGTGCCCCGAACGAAGCCGATGCTTATGTAACGGCAACGCAGGAAGTCATTATGGAGACGACTGCACAGTATGCAGTCAATCGGAACTCGGCTATCTCACTGGATCTATGTCCATCATGCGGCTCAGCCTCACTCATTAATAGTGAAGGCTGCAAAAATTGCAGCAACTGCGGATACGGGAGATGTAATTGAGTATATAGGTTTGTGTGATTTTGCATAAAAAAATGTGCATTTTAATGTAATTTGTCACAGGTTTGAAGATATTTTGTCATAGAATTTGAGTTTAGAAATGTCTTAATATTTGAAAGTCTTTAGTGGCAAAAACCTTGCTATTAAGGGCTTTTTCTTTTTTATGAGAAGAAATTTTACCAAAGGAAGGTTCATGGCTTAATTAGGTGAAACTGGAGTTGAAGCGGAATTTTATTTTATACATTTTTGACATAACTTGTTGGAGTTGGACTTGATCCACAGGATTTCAGAAACATTGGGATGTAACGAATAAACGCTGATGAGTATTATACATCTTGGGGCCTATAGCATTTTTTGAAGATCTAGCTATGTTTAAAGGGAAATTCAATTGTTGTGAATTGGTGATGCCGCTTGGGTATCTTGCATCTTTCTTTTTGTATTTCAAGCTATTTTTCAAGTGATACGGGATTAATAGTTTATGTGTTCTATTTGAAGCCGTTCAACGCCTCTCGGGCATCGAACGGCTTTTACTTTTAGCGTGCCCAGAGGCACGTATGAAAGTCCAACCCAAGGAAGGGCCAAGGAGAACAACAAGCGTAAATTCCATGCCCTGTATGATAAAGTCTACCGCGGGGATGTGCTGTACGAAGCGTGGAGACGAGTAAAAGCGAATAAGGGAGCGGCAGGCGTAGATGCCGTGACGTTGGCAGACATTGAGGAACAGGGAGAAGTGAGTTTTCTCAAGAACTGCGAGCGAGAACTGAAAGAAGGTACCTACCATCCACAGCCCGTACGGCGACACTATATCCCGAAGAAAGATGGAAAACCCAGACCGCTGGGGATACCGACCGTGTATGACCGAGTCATACAGATGGCAACGAAACTCGTCATTGAACCCATCTTTGAAGCTGATTTTAAGGAGGTATCCTTTGGGTTTCGCCCGAAACGAAGTGCAAAAGGCGCGCTGGAACGAATCCGGAAAGCATGTAACCGCAAAGGAAATTGGGTCATCGACGTCGATATCCAAGGATACTTCGATAACATCAACCAAGAAAAGCTGATGAAATTGGTGCAGATGCGCATCAATGACAGGCGGATGTTGAAATTAATCCGAAAGTGGCTGAGCGCGGGGGTCATGGAAGAAGGAACGGTAAGGCGTGCGGACGTAGGTATGCCGCAGGGGAGCCGAAAATACTAAAATTAATAATATAGGGAGGTTTTTTAAAATGGCAAAGAATTCAGGCAGCGGTTATCGTAAAGGTGCAGTTACTGAGCGTACTCAATTTCAAACTCCAAACGGAAATTGGGCTAAGCGAGATGCAGATACTGGGCGTATTATGGATCAGAAGACATCTGGCGGTAAATTCAAGGGCGTTCGTACAGAGAAGTAGTCTTATATTTGAGATGAAGACAAAACCGTCAGATCATTACTGACGGTTTTTGTCTTATTATTACCAAAGGTATGATGGAGTAAGAGAAGATTTATATATTCATAGTAATATTATGAAAATTGTAATGTATATGAAATCTCGTATTGCTTATACGGGTATCAACTATAGTAGTGACATCGGGATCGGAACTGTTGTACAAATCTGTAATTAGCGATGGTAAGTTTCTTGTTCTTGTAGCTGATGGCATTATTGATGCTCTATAGTAATGGAAATACCGACAGAAGAGCTTTCTGATAAAGTTGCATTTGAGCTCCAAACTGCTTGGGATCAAGGTGTAGAATGGGGGTATTCTCAAAGGCAAAAAGAGCTCGATGGTGATGGAAACGATAGAGATATCAATGAGGCAATTCAAAAATTAAGGGCTATGAGTCCCGTGGAGCGAGAAGCTTTTCACCAAAAAATAAATAGGCGTAATGAACGAATTCAAGTGGTTGAAGAAGCGAGAAGATGGAAAAACGTGGATCGGCTATAGTAAGTTGGAATTGAGGGCTAGTAGAATGAAGACATCAGACAGGAGCGAATCTACGATGCCGAAAGAAAGACGTACATTTTCAGACGAATTTAAAAGCTAGATGGTTCAGCAATATGAAAGCGGAAAGACCCGAGCCAACATTGCTCGTGAATACGACCTGAGTGCAATAGCATTAGATCGATGGATCAAACAAAGTCAAACTTCCGGTTCCTTTTCGGAGAAAGCAAACCGTACCCCTGAGGAAAACGAGCTCCTTGCTTTACGTAAAGAAAATCAGCGGCTTAAGATGGAGAACGACATTTTAAAGCAAGCCGCGCTGATCATGGGACGAAAGTAAATGTGATTCGCCATAATGCTCACAAATACTCGGTATCAGCAATGTGTAGAGTCCTGCAAATTCCACGAAGTTCCTATAATTACAACCCTGAATCTGCCGAAAATGAACTTGAACAGCAACTGGAGAACGCTGTTTTGGATATATTTGCTGCCAGCCGAAACAACTATGGAACCCCCAAAATCATAATTGAGTTGAGGAAGAAATCGTTCCATACCTCACGCCATAAGATAGGCTAGATCATGAAAAAGCATGGTTTGGTATCGAATTATACAGTTGTCCAATTCAAGCCTTTCAAATCCGATGCCAACGATGCTAAAGTTAGCAATTAACAACAACGTCAGTTCAAGCAAGAGGAGCCCTATACGGTTGTTGTCAGTGATTTAACCTATGTACGAGTGGCAGGGAAATGGCAGTATGTCTGCTTGTTTATTGATCTATTTAACCGTGAAATCATTGGGTTTAGTAGCGGTCCGAGAAAGACAGCAACGCTGGTTTACAAGGCGATTGCAAGCATTTCTGTCCGATTAGATCGGATCCAAATGTCGGGGTAAAGAATTCGATAATACGCTGATTTCTCAGGCGTTACAAACCTTTAGAATCGAACGCTCACTAAGCAAAAAAGGCTGCCCATACGACAATGCTGTTGCCGAAGCCACATTTAAGATTTTCAAGACGGAATTTGCTAACCATGCTCATTTCTTGAACTCGGAGCAGCTAACTCTTGAACTCAGCGATTATGTCCACTAGTTCAACCACCACCGAATTCATGGCACCTTGGGATATCTCACTCCCATTGAATTTAGAAAAATCCCATCATAAATATTGTCCAGTTTTCTGTTGACAATCCAAACGTTTTGAGCTGGAAAAGTAATAAGGGAAAATAAAGCGCTACTCTCTTCCATTGATGATATCTAAAAGAAAGATTCTGTGACAATATTCCTCCAACATCTCCAAGGTGTCGAAGTTATAAATCTAGGAATAAGTGAGAAAACAGACGAAAACATTACTTATAGCCTCGCGGAATTGAGTGGGACTTAAGGTAGTGTTTACGAAAATATGCGTCATCAAAATGGACAAGTGAGAACTGTTCTCTCTGGTGTTTGGGTGTTACCGATTTGTAGAAGCCTATTTAATTCCCCCTACAACAGACAACATATGAGAGATCTATTATTTTGTGATTATATGGAAATATTCATTTATATTGAAGTTACATCATCAAAAAAAGTTACAATTTCTGATATATATTAGTCAACGACATAATATTACAACATTCGACAAGTTCTTTCTGTTAGATTGATTGGTATGAACTAATACTAAGTGGGAGGATATTCAATGTCAGGCGTATACCGAAATTTTTTCAAAATTATTTGTTTTGGCTTTTTTTTCTTTTTACTAACAATATGCTTAATAGAAGATTTAGCAGGGGCGCAGCCTTATTCGAATAACGATTCATATTACGATGAGTCCGGACGGTTAGTTTATGAAATTGGCTCAGAGGAAATTAAATTATTCAAATATGACTTGAACGGTAATTTGCTAGATAAGACCGTCCTAAAGGACTTTTTTACATTGGAAGACACACTTAACGATTGGAGCCAGACCTACAGTCACACTGATAATCTGACTTTTGATATCGAGAACAGTACTATCTTTGAGGGAGATAGCTCAAGAGTGTCCCGGACCACATTGTCCAATGAAGAGATTGTATGGAAACAAGAGGAAATCAAAACTTTTCAGGCGATTACTTATGCCCTCGAAGATACCACTCAATTTGATGTGTATGTGTCGATGGATGGAACCAATTGGATAAAGACCAAACCGCTGATCACAAAGACTCCAGGAACAATGAAAAAACATGTATATACGCTGGCAAATATAGCAGGAGCAAACTATATTAAAATGCATTGGAACCATACGGAGGGGGTTGCCTATTCCCCACAGGTCAGCAAGGTGATCCTTAACTACGAGCCAAATGTTCAAAAAAGAGGGGATACGCTCAACGATTGGAGTCAGACCTACAGTCACACTGATCATCTAACCTTTGATACCGAAAACAGTGACAGTTTTGGGGGAGATAGCTCAAGAGTGTCCCGGACCACATCGTCCAATGAAGAAATCGTATGGAAACAAGAAGGAACTAAGACCTTCCAAGCGATTACCTACGCCATAGAGGATACTACCCAATTCGATGTATTGGTGTCAATGGATGGAATCAATTGGTTACAGATGGAACCGCTAGTCACAAAAACTTCGGGGCCGTGGAAAAAACATGTGTACACTCTGGCAAATTTAACAGGAGCAAACTACATCAAGATGCGGTGGAATCATACGGAGGGTGAAATCTGGTCTCCGCAGATCGGCAAGGTAATCCTTAACTACGAGCCGAATATTCAAAAAAGAGAAGACTCACTCAACGATTGGAGCCAAACCTACAGCCACAGTAACAATCTTGCCTTTGATATCGCGAACAGTGGCAGCTTTGGGGATGATAGCTCAAGAGTATCCCGGACCACACTGTCCAATGAAGAAATCGTGTGGAAACAAGAAGGAACCAAGACCTTTCAAGCGATTACATACGCAGTAGAAGACACCACCCAATTTGATGTGTACGTATCAATGGATGGAACCAATTGGTCACAGTCGAAACCACTGATCACAAAAACTTCGGGGCCATGGAAAAAGCATGTGTATACCCTGGTAAATTTAACAGGAGCAAACTACATCAAGATGCGGTGGAATCATACGGAGGGTGAAATCTGGTCTCCGCAGATCGGCAAGGTAATCCTTAACTACGAGCCGAATATTCAAAAAAGAGAGGATACGCTCAACGATTGGAGCCAAACCTACAGCCACAGCAGTAACCTAACCTTTGATACCGCAAACAGCGGCAGCTTTGGGGGAGATAGCTCAAGAGTATCCCGAACCGCACTGACAAATGAAGAGATTGTATGGAAACAAGAAGGAACCAAGACTTTTCAAGCAATTACATATGGCATGAAGGACAGTACGCAATTTGATGTGTCCGTGTCGATGGACGGAACCCATTGGTTACAGACGAAACCGCAGATCACGAAGAGTCGAGGGACATTAAATAAACATGTGTATACCTTGGCAAATTTAATGGGAGCAAACTATATCAAGATGCGGTGGAACCATACAGAGGGAGAAACCTGGTCCCCGCAGATCAGCAAGGTGATCCTTAACTATGAGTCCAGTATTCAAAAAAGAGAGGATGCGCTTAACGATTGGAGCCAAACCTACAGCCACAGTAACAATCTTGCCTTTGATATCGCGAACAGTGGCAGCTTTGGGGATGATAGCTCAAGAGTATCCCGGACCACACTGTCCAATGAAGAAATCGTGTGGAAACAAGAAGGAACCAAGACCTTTCAAGCGATTACATACGCAGTGGAAAACACTACCCAATTTGATATGTACGTGTCAATGGATGGAACCCATTGGTTACAGACGAAACCGCTGATTACAAAGAGCACAGGGACGTTGAATAAACATGTGTATACCCTGACAAATTTAACGGGAGCAAACTACATTAAGATGCGTTGGAACCATACAGAGGGAGCAGCTTGGTCCCCGCAAATCAGCAAGGTAGTCCTTAACTACGAACTTAATGTGCAGAAAAAAGAGGATACGCTTAACGATTGGAGCCAGACATTCAGTCATAGCGCTAATCTGATTTTTGATAATGCGAACAGTGCAAGCTTTGGAGGAGACAGTTCGAGAGTGGCCCGTGCGACATCGACCGAAGAAGAAATGGTATGGAAACAAGAAGGAATCCGGGATTTTCAAGCAGTGACCTACTTCCACCCAACTTTAGATCCAATTCACCATTTTAGCTTCTATACATCTATGGATGGAGTTGTATGGAACAAAGCAACCCCGGTAATCAGCGGCGGAGAGGGCAATTGGATAAGATATATATACACGTTAAGTGATTTAACAGCTGTAAACTATGTGAAGATGAAGTGGAATGCCGGAGGAACAAACTGGAATCCGCAAATTAGCAGGGTTCTTATGAATTATATAGCCAATATGGAAAGCAGAGTGGACAACTTGAATGATTGGAGTGGAAGTTATAGTCACACAAATGTGGTATTGGATACGACACCCAATGCTGACATGGATAATGACTCATCACGAGCGGCACGTTCTACAACAGGAGATGAAGAAATTATATGGAAACAAGAAGGAATTCGTGATTTTCAAGCAGTAGCGTACTACCACCCAACACTAGAGCTCATTCGGCATTTTAGTTTTTACACGTCTATGGACGGAGTAGAATGGAGTGCAGCAACGCCGGTAATCAGTGATGGAGAGGGCAGTTGGATACAGTATATATACACGTTGAGTACTTCAAAAACTGTAGATTATGTGAAGATGAAGTGGAATGCTGGAGGAACGAACTGGAATCCACAAATCAGCAGAGTCATCATGAACTATTAGTACATAGTAAGCTGTAATTCTTATAGACGTGATTCGAGTGGTTGAACATTATTAATCTGACTGGGATATGACTTATGAGATTGTATACAGCCTCAGCCATGATAAAATCGGTGTATTAAAATTAAGATCTCTTTAAGCTGTATAGAAGGGAATACAAAAAGAAATGAACATGAAAGAGATGGTGAAATTTATATATGTTCACGAAAAAAATGGATAAATTTTTAGTGTGCAATTTAATTTTAGGTATATTAGTTTATTCAATTATGAGTAGTCTGTATGCACAAGCAAAATCAAACCCGAATATCACATTTCCAATTCCAAGCCCAATGAATATGGGAATAAATGGTGTATCTAATCCAGATACCTATCAAATAGATCCTTATAATCAGGCCATAGGTTCATTAATATCGAACCCGCAGGAAGTGCGGCCAAATCATGTGAACGCTGTAAAAACAAATTCAGCATTAGCTGATTCCGCCCGTTATTTTGACGGAGAAGATTGGCAAGATATCGACACAACTCTTCGAGAGGATTCAACAGATTCCGATTATACATACAGTATGCTTACCAATAATTTTAAGGTAAAGCTGAACAAAGTGGGGAATCCGTCTCTGTCATTTTCAGTCTATGATCAGTCTGTAGTTTACCGGGCAGAAGAGACTAATATGGTCACGGGTATGGTGGATGGGAATTCAGTTGTATATCCCCGTTTATGGAATGAAACGGATTTATACTATCACATAGAGAATAATCAGTTAAAAATGGAGCTTCATCTTTTAGATCATAATGCCCCGAAAACGTTCAAATTCGAATTACAAACAAAAAATGTCAACCATCACCTCAATGAGGATGGATCTATTGATTTTGTGGATTCATTAGGTCAAGTGAATTTCAAAATCCCTCCATTATGGATAAAGGATACTTCGAGTGGGGAAAAGCGATATGATCGGATTCAGACGACAATTACAGAAGATAACAACAGGACCATTCTTGAAATTACATTAAATGATGAAGGGTTGCAATATCCAATTGTTATTGATCCAACAACAGAACTGATTGACTACCATGAAGGTACTGGCTTTCAGCCATGGAATTGGAATTCGGGAGTAAAAATGTTGGATGACAATAGCTCTGTATGGTTTAAAGATGTGAATGGCGATGGGAAGGCAGATATGATTGCAAAGGGGCAGCCGGGTTCTACGCATGCAGGCTGGATATTTGTTTCCCTAAGTACAGTAGAAGGATTTCAATGGTGGACCTGGGATTCTGGAGGAAGGATGCTGGATGATAATGGGCAAATATGGTTTGAAGACGTAAACGGCGATGGCAAGGTGGATATGATTACACAGGGGCAACCAGGGCAACCTAACGCGGGCTGGGTCTATGTTTCGCTAAGTACCGGAACCGGTTTTCAAGGATGGACATGGAGTTCTGGAGTCAGGATGTTGGATGACAATAGCTCCGTCTGGTTTAAAGATGTAAATGGAGATGGGAAAGTAGATCTAATTTCTAGAGGACTCCCAGGCCATGAAAATGCAGGTTGGGTATATGTAGCAATGAGTAATGGGACAGGATTCCCAGACTGGACGTGGAGTTCGGGAGGTAGGATGCTCGACGATAACGGCCAGTTCTGGTTTGAAGACGTGAACGGCGATGGGAAGGTAGATATGATTGCACAGGGGCAACCGGGACAATATAACGCAGGCTGGTTATATGTATCTTTAAGCACCGGAAGTGGATTCCAAGGCTGGACATGGAATTCAGGAGCCAGGATGTTGGATGATAACAGCTCCGTTTGGTTCAAAGATGTGAACGGCGATGGCAAAGTCGATATGATATCCAGAGGTCTTCCTGGAAGTGGAAATGCAGGTTGGTTATATGTATCGATAAGTACAGGCCAAGGATTCCCATGGTGGACCTGGAATTCGGGAAGTAAGATGTTGAATGACAAGGATTCAGTATGGTTTGAAGATATGAATGGTGACGGGAAGAGCGATATGATCGCACGGATACACTCCGGAGGTAACCATGAAGAATGGATTTATGTTTCCTTGAGTACAGGAGTAGGTTATCAACCTTGGACATGGAAGTCAGGTAACAGGATGTTTAACTATAAAGATTCAGTCTGGTTGAGTGATGTAAATGGGGATGGCAAAACTGATTTGATAGTAACTGGTCAATCGGGCGATTCCAAAGCAGGTTGGGTCTTTGTATCACTAAGTTCAGAAATTGTAACTGTTCCCCCATCCCTGCCCTATATTTTAAATACTGGATTTCCTTCATCGACATGGAATTCCGGAGTCAAGATGTTGGATGATAATAACTCTGTCTGGTTTAAAGACGTGAACGGCGATGGGAAGGCAGATATGATAGCCAGAGGTCTTCCAGGGAGTGAAAATGCAGGCTGGGTCTATGTGTCCCTTAGTACAGGAGAAGGATTTCAATGGTGGACCTGGGATTCTGGAGGAAGGATGCTGGATGATAATGGGCAAATATGGTTTGAAGACGTAAACGGCGATGGCAAGGTGGATATGATTACACAGGGGCAACCAGGGCAACCTAACGCGGGCTGGGTCTATGTTTCGCTAAGTACCGGAACCGGTTTTCAAGGATGGACATGGAGTTCTGGAGTCAGGATGTTGGATGACAATAGCTCCGTCTGGTTTAAAGATGTAAATGGAGATGGGAAAGTAGATCTAATTTCTAGAGGACTCCCAGGCCATGAAAATGCAGGTTGGGTATATGTAGCAATGAGTAATGGGACAGGATATCCAGACTGGACGTGGAGTTCGGGAGGTAGGGTGCTCGATGATAAAGGTCAGTTCTGGTTTGAAGACGTGAACGGCGATGGGAAGGTAGACATGATTGCACAGGGGCAACCAGGGCAATACAATGCAGGCTGGGTCTATGTGTCTTTAAGCACCGGAACCGGTTTTCAAGGATGGACATGGAATTCCGGAGTCAGGATGTTGGATGATAATAGCATCGCCTGGTTCAAAGATGTGAACGGCGATGGCAAGGTAGATATGATATCCAGAGGTCTTCCTGGAAGTGGAAATGCAGGTTGGTTATATGTATCGATAAGTACAGGTGAAGGATTCCCGTGGTGGACCTGGAATTCAGGAAGTAAGATGTTGAATGACAAGGATTCGGTATGGTTTGAAGATATGAATGGTGACGGGAAGAGCGACCTCATTAAAATAGGTCAATCTGGAGGTTCAAATGCAGGTTGGGTATACAGCTCCTTAAGTAACGGAGAAGGATTTCCAATATGGACTTGGGACTCAAAGGGCAAAAAGTTAGACGATAATGGTTTGTTTGGATTTGGAGATATAAATGGAGACGGCAGAGCCGATTTGATTTCAACCGGTCAAGCTGGATCTTATAATGCGGGCTGGGTATACATATCGCTAAGCGCTGAGGTAGTCATACCAAATTATTTTTATGATATTGACGGGCATTTAATCCAGATTCTACTCCCATCAGGAGAAAGTTTCCAATTACAATACGATGCCAATGGAAATCTAGTTAAAAGGATAAAATTGGACTAACTATGGTATTTGAAAAGCAAAACAAACATTATCTATTTTAGTTTCTACAAGGTTACTTGATGTTTTACCCCAAGCAGAGTCAAAGCTCTCTTGGGGTTCTTTTTTTTGTTTTCCCACTGCCGCTGTTAAACAACCCGGAAAATCGCACAAAACATTTATGCGGCGCAAACTATATAAGTTGAACTAAAATTGTTCAGTAATTTGGTCGCTTTCTAAGCGAAGGCATAGGCGA
>NZ_JAOQIO010000035.1:0-666 GCF_025567575.1 Paenibacillus baimaensis
CCTGTGGATCTTCATAAACCATGGGCTTTTCTTTTTCAATACACCTTCTTGTTTGACGCTTACTATATTTTGTCGTTTCATATAGTTCTTGTAAGATGTATTGTCATAAAAATGTCTTTAGAGAATAAAAAAACACGATACCAAATAGGTTCGTGTTTTAATTTTAACCATGTATTAACCTAAAATACCTTCAAATTATGAACTCTCTTTCATTATCGATAAAACGAGCTTGTGTTAATAGAACTGAAGTTTCACCGTTGTTTAAATCGAGATAATCTTTCATGATTGCCTTTACAATTAATGTTTTTCCACTGCCAGAGTAGCCACCCACAAACATAAAACAAACCGAAGAGCTATTAAGATAATTTTCAAAAACTCATTTTGAGGTCAGTAATCATATGGATCGGCTATAGTAAGTTGGACAGATAAATTGAGGGCTAGTAGAATAAAGATATCAGACAGGAGCGAATCTACGATGCCCAAAGAAAGACGTATATTTACAGACGAATTTAAAAGCCAGATGGTTCAGTTATATAAAAGCTGAAAGACTCGAGCCAACATTGCTCGTGAATACAACCTGAGGCAACAGCATTAGATCGATGGATTACACAAAGTCAAACCTCCGGTACCTTTTCGGAGAAAGCAAACCGTACCCCTGAGGAAAAC
>NZ_JAOQIO010000091.1:0-637 GCF_025567575.1 Paenibacillus baimaensis
AGATAATGTCTATTATTTCCTTGCCGGAGAACTGCTTGGCAACCTCCCTGCCAACTTCTCCGAACATACTGTTCGCAATGAATTCATCAAGGTGCTTCTCCTTCCCGCTCAAAGTTTCCCTGATCTTCCTGGCATATTCTAAGTCTTTATCATTTACAGGCACAGGGCCTACTTCCTTGAACTTTTCATACAGCAAAGCTCCCAGGACATTGTTAAGAAGCACATTAGAACTTGCCTTGTCAAAAACAACCTCCAGTTTGGTATCGGTCATCAATGCCGCACCTTTTGCTATGTTTAGAACTCTCTCATATATTTCCCTTACCTGCGAAAGCTTGGGTGCGCGTATCTGATGCAGGACTGCAGCCTCCGACTGTACGACATTTGGAGAACTCCCTCCGGTATCGGTGATGGCATAGTGCATGCGTGTATCCTGTTCAACATGCTCTCTCAGGAAATTCACTCCGACATTCATCAATTCAACTGCGTCGAGAGCACTTCTTCCGTGGTGAGGTGACCCGGAAGCATGTGAGCTTTTGCCATAGAATTTAAAATATGAACTAATTGTCGCAAGGACATTGAAGGTCATTATATTGCTTGAAGTAAACGGATGCCATGTAATGGCTGCATCAACATCGTT
>NZ_JAOQIO010000081.1:0-743 GCF_025567575.1 Paenibacillus baimaensis
GGAGGGTTTTTATTATGACTTTAAAGGATTTATGGATGCTGTATGAGGCTGACAAACGTATCCTGGGATTCAGCACACATACAATGAAAGCATATTTTCTACAACTAAATATGTTGATTCGCGAAATTGGTAATGTGGAGATTGAAGAAATTTCTTTAAACATACTAAAAAACTACTTTGCTAAGGTATCAGAACGGTTGAAACCTAGTAGCTTAGGCCATCGGATTCGATTTGTACGCTCTCTATTCCGGTTTGCATTTGAAGAAGGGCATATGTCACGGAACCCTTCTCTCAAACTTAGAGAGCCAAAGATGGAGAAACGTATTCCGAAATTTTTAATTGAGGAGGATGTGATTCATCTTAAGATTACCTGTCGATCTCACCGTGAGCATGCTCTGTTGGAATTTCTATACTGCACGGGCTGCCGCGTTGGAGAAGTGCAGAAAATAAACATTGAAGACGTGAACTGGGAGAACTGTTCTGCAATTGTGAATGGTAAAGGCTCTAAACAAAGAGAAGTTTATTTTACAACCGAGTGTAAGATTTGGTTAAAAAGATACCTAGAGAGCCGTGAAGATACCTGTAAAGCATTGTTTGTTACTGAAACGAATCCAACCCGCCGATTAACCATTCCAACAATACGGTGGTCATTAAAAAAGCTAGCACAACGCGGGAAAATTAGTGCCAATGTATATCCTCATCGATTCCGTCACACCTATGCCTGTCAATTGCTCGATAACGGT
>NZ_JAOQIO010000066.1:0-592 GCF_025567575.1 Paenibacillus baimaensis
TCTTAATCGATCTTTTAGAACGTCATATTGATAAACTTCCGAGTGAGAACAGCTTTGCCAATTATCTTGAATCAATCCGTGGGTTTCTAAAGACAAAAGATCCAATTCTTCAAAAAGCAGCATTTTCTAATAGTGAGTTGTTTATTGACAACTTTTCTTATGTTTTAAATAACCATATTACTTCTAAACAGGCGGTAGGTTCACTAATAGCTGCATTCGATAAAGTGGGATATGCTGATTCAATGGATGCTGCCGTGATCATTATTGAGTTTGAGGATCTCCTAAAACAAATGCCTGTAGAAGATGCTGAAAATTTATATAAGGAACGTTGGATAACTGGTAAATATCCGGGTTGATGTTTGAGCTTACTTTAAATCGAAAGGAATAGCTTAATGTCTCAGTTGATAAGCCGACGAATGATGAAAAAACATTATGCACAAGGCGTTATTTCGGAGCTTCAGAAATTAGGGTATCCATGTGAACAAGCGAAGGCTGCTTTCTTTCGCCACTATAGAGACATGAAGCGTACGTTTGGGCTTGAGCCAAATGTAAGCGAATTTGCTAAGTTGATCGATGAGTTTGAAAAAGCGAT
>NZ_JAOQIO010000051.1:0-636 GCF_025567575.1 Paenibacillus baimaensis
AATTCGATCGTTAAACCAATGCCCATCCGGTACCTCTAAGCCGGCATTATACATGGTATTAAGTATGATAGGAGCAGCCCTGTCACCAATCGTGAAATGGACAATTGTCGTATGGCCTCCGTGATTCGTGACTACCAGCACATACGCCCCGCTATCGCTAATTGTCTGGCCCATCATGTAACCTGCTACCGCCACACCATCCCTCGTCAAGCTGACCGTTTCTATATCAGTGTCTGGGCTGGTCGGTGTTACACTGGCGTTCGTAAGTTGACCGTCTGTTACCCCATTCACAACAGGCGCATTGCTCTCTATCGTGAATTGAACCGTTGTCGCATTGCCCGCCTGATCCGTGACCACCAGCACATACGTACCACTATCCTTAATCACTTGGCCTAAGGCGTAGCCTGCTACCACCACGCCGTCCTTCGTCAAGCTGACCGTTTCTATATCAGTGGCTGTGCTGGTCGGTGTTACACCTGTGTTGGAGAGTTGACCAGGCGTCACCCCGTTTATGTCGGGTGCAACCCTTTCTATAATGAATTGGAACCATCGTGAATTACCTGCAAGATCATAAACTTCTAAAAAGTAACTGCCGCTTTCGCTAATCGTCTGGCCCCACGTGTAACCCTCGACGCT
>NZ_JAOQIO010000058.1:0-524 GCF_025567575.1 Paenibacillus baimaensis
TATCCAAAATCTCGGAAGCCCCACGCTCTATCAAAGCATTTGCCAGATTAACACCTAACAGCTCCGGATCGGTTCCATTCATAGTTTCCTTCAGCATCTGCTGACCATCAGGCGAGCCTACCATACCTGTCATGGTGATTTGATAACCTCCGCTTGTTAGTTCACCTTCAACGGTTGCATACGCGCCTATTGGTATTTGACAGCCACCATTGAGCCTCCCCAGGAAGCTTCGTTCTGCCGACACAGCAAGCGCTGTCCGTTCATCGTTATAGTGTCCAAGCAGCTCCAGCACTTCTGTGTTGTCATCTTTACATTCGATACACAAGGCACCCTGCCCAACAGCTGGCAGACAAACCTCTGGTGGTAAATAAGCTGTTATGCGATCTGTCCATCCAATGCGATGCAGGCCGGCAGCTGCCAGCAGGATGGCGTCAAAGCCTTCAGACTCCAGTTTTTTGAGTCTGGAGTCGATATTGCCGCGAATGGATTCAATCTTGAGATCAGGCCGATAATGCTGCAGCTGG
>NZ_JAOQIO010000016.1:0-256980 GCF_025567575.1 Paenibacillus baimaensis
GAGAATTTGCATTCTCTTGTACTGCTATTTACTCACTCGTTGATTCAGTTTTCAAAGGACAAAACGCGATCCATCAACATTGCTGTCGACTTTCACTCTTATTGATTTATTCATTCGCTGTTTAGTGGCGACTTTTTTAATATAACACACATCACTGCATCATTGCAAGCTTTTTATTAGATTAAAAAAAGTTTCTTATAAAAAATCTTCGTTGCTTGAAGCAGCGAAGATTAATCTACCATATATGTAAGCCAAGCGTCAAGCAAATATCAAAACTATTTACTTTTGAATAACATCTTGTATATAAAGACTGCGCTCCGTTGTTAAATTAATAATTTGTCCATTCACATTGACCCAAGGACGAGTGGGGTTAGCACGATCTGAAAACACAATTTCACCAATCCGTTTATCATTTAGCTTAACGAGAACCCCATTATGGAATTGCGTTACTTTCTGTATAAAGGTCTGAACTAACGCAGGATCCAATTTACCAAACGATTCTGTAAACAATTGATCCAACACCAGGTAAGGAGAAGCCGCTTTTTTATGGTACCGATCCGATGTCATCGCATGAAATATATCACTGATGGCAACGATTTTGGAGTATAGATGAATTTTATCTCCTTTGATTCCTAGTGGATAGCCTGATCCATCTTCACGTTCATGATGCTGAATCGCTGTCAATTTCACTCCTTCATTAATGGCAGCTACATTCTTCAATAAATTGTAACCAATCGTGGTATGCTGCTTCAGCTCTTCAAATTCCACCGGAGTCAGCTTGTTCGGTTTATATAAAATACCGGGATCCACTTTTGCATTACCTATATCATGCAAGAGACCGCTTATCGCAATAGGCATAAGATCCTTAGCAGCCAGTCCATGCCATCTGGCCAATGAATAGGATGTTAAACTAACCATGATGCTATTATGGAACAGATAATCATTCAATTGAAACGTTTTGGGGCTAAAAGTCAAAATATGATATTGATCAATATGCTGCAGCAGCGCTTCCAGCTGCGTACGAACCTCAAGTATAGGGAAGTTTTGCCCACTCGCCGAATTAAATACCTTTTTTAAAAGCGAGAGCATCTTATCATATTGTTCATAGAAAGGCAGAATGGTGTTGTTCGGCTCTTCTATCACATCGTCATTGACCGGATCATTTTCTTTGGATTCTATAGAAATGGAAGGAATTAAAAAAGCTTTCAATATCTCTATATCCTTCTCGCTTACTATTTTCCCTTTCATAAATAAAACGTTCCCGAGCTTCGTTTGTACGTTATCGCTCATCTTTTCGCCGGTCTTTAACTGGGAAACGGAAATTGTGGCCATGGTATTCCCTCGCTTTACTTTCTATCTTCTCCCTATTCTAAACGAAAAAGAATGGGGCTGTCACCCCATTCTTCAACCTTTTTTGATATATTTATTTATTCTTCACTCTCTGGGGACAAGGCTGTTTCTTCTCCATCGATTTCATCCTCTGCGGCATCTTCGCTCTTTTCAACTCTAGCTACTGTTGCTACTTCATCTTCATCGCGGATATGAATCAGTCTTACACCCTGGGTATAACGGCCCATAACAGAAATTCCCGCCATGCTGGTTCGAATAATCGTACCTAATGCTGTAATAATCATTAGATCTTCATCATCTTTTACAATCTTCAGACTGACGACAGGTCCATTCTTCGGAGTGACGTTCAGAGTTTTGATACCTTTACCACCGCGTGATTGAAGTCTGTAATCGGCAACCGGTGTTCGTTTACCGAATCCTTTGGACGTTACAATCAGCACCGTATCATCGGGATGAACGACATCCATCGCGATAACGGTATCGTCCTCACCGATATTAATGCCTTTGACTCCCGTTGCCGAACGGCCCATTGAACGGACATCCTGCTCTGGAAAGTGAATCGAGACACCTTGTGCTGTTCCCATAATGATCGATTGATTGCCTTCTGTCAGTCTGACTCCGATCAGATCGTCATCTTCACGCAGCGTGATCGCAATCAATCCGCCCTTACGGATATTCCCGTATTCATTCAAAGCTGTCTTTTTGACCAAACCATTTTTGGTAGCAAAGAAAAGCTCCTGCTCGGACTCAAAGCCCTCCACTGGAATGACCGCATTAATCGTTTCACCCTGCTCAATCTGTAACAGATTAATAATTGGCGTTCCACGAGCTGTACGGCTAAGGTCAGGGATCTCATAAGCCTTCAGGCGGTACACCTTGCCTTTATTCGTAAAGAAGAGCAAGAAGTGATGCGTATTGGTGACAAATAAATGTTCAACAAAGTCTTTGTCCTTCGTATCCATCCCAATGACGCCTCGACCGCCGCGCTTCTGGCTGCGATAGGTGGTAACCGGCAATCTTTTGATATAACCGCTATGCGTGATAGTGATAATCACTTCTTCTTGAGGAATCAGATCCTCATCCTCGATGCTTTCTCCACCAATCGTTATTTCCGAACGGCGCTCATCACCGAATTTTTCCTTGATTTCATTAAGCTCGGTACTAATAATCGCTAACACTAATTGCTCGTCTCCGAGGATAGCCTTGTACTCAGCGATTTTCTTCAACAGCTCTGCGTATTCTTCTTCAATCTTGTCGCGTTCCAAACCGGTTAAGCGCTGTAGACGCATATCCAGAATAGCTTGAGCTTGATCATAGCTTAATGAAAATCTTTCGATCAACCCTTCACGTGCTTCTTCCGCATTTTGTGATGAACGGATCAGTGTGATCACTTCATCAAGATGATCGAGTGCGATACGCAAACCTTCGAGGATATGCGCTCTGGCTTCAGCCTTGCGCAGTTCATATTCCGTCCGACGACGAATAACGACCTTTTGATGCTCCAAATAGTGATACAGCATATCCTTCAGGTTCAGGACCTTCGGTTCCCCGTTAACGAGAGCCAACATAATGATACCGAAATTAGACTGCATCGAAGTTTGCTTGTACAGGTTATTCAAGATTACATTCGGATTCACGTCGCGGCGCAGCTCAATTACAATACGCATTCCGTTACGGTCCGACTCGTCGCGCAGATCGGTGATACCATCAATCTTTTTATCTCTGACCAATTCCGCAATTTTTTCGATCAAATGAGCTTTATTTACTTGATAGGGCAGCTCATGCACCAAGATTTTTGCTTTGTTATTGTTTTCTTCTATAACGGCTCTGGCTCTCATCGTAACCGATCCACGGCCCGTATTATAGGCTTGCTTAATACCTTCTCGTCCCAAAATAAATCCCGCTGTAGGAAAATCCGGGCCCTTGATAGATTGCATTAATTCCATCGGCGTAACGTCCGGATTTTCAATAAGCTGCTGAAGTCCGTTGATCACTTCCGTTAAATTGTGTGGAGGAATACTCGTAGCCATCCCTACCGCAATACCAGAGCTGCCGTTTACGAGCAGATTCGGAAAACGCGAAGGAAGAACAGCAGGCTCATGCTCTTCACCATCATAGTTGGGTATAAAGTCAATTGTCTCTTTATTAATATCACGTAAAAGCTCCATCGCAATCTTCGACAGACGAGCTTCCGTATACCGCATCGCCGCTGCCATGTCTCCATCGATCGAACCAAAGTTACCGTGACCATCGACGAGCATATAACGCAAGGAAAAATCCTGCGCCATCCGTACCATCGTGAAGTATACGGAGGAATCACCATGCGGATGGTATTTACCAATAACTTCGCCGACAATTCTGGCTGATTTCTTATGCGGCTTATCTGAATACATGCCAAGCTCCGACATCGCAAACAAAATTCGGCGATGAACAGGCTTTAAGCCATCACGAACATCCGGCAGAGCACGACTGACGATTATGCTCATTGCGTAGTCCATAAAGGAAGTACGCATCTCCAAGCCGATATCTATTTCTTTTATTTGAGAAAACTGTTCTTCCGACATATTGCCCTCCTAAAAGTTTTGCTAAAGCAAAACTGACTTCGTAAGCATATACTGATCTTTCCCTGCGGGAAAGTTTACTTCGTAAACATATACAGAACTCTCCCTAAGGGAAAGTTTACTTCGTAAGCATGATCGGCTTAAAAATCTAGATTTTTTACGTATTTGGCGTGCTCCTGGATAAAGTCTCTGCGCGGCTCTACGTTATCGCCCATCAAGGTATCGAAAATCGCATCGGCCTCAATCGCATCCTGAATACTAACCTGCAGCAGAGTACGAGTATCCGGGTCCATGGTCGTTTCCCATAGCTGTCCAGGGTCCATTTCACCAAGACCTTTATAGCGTTGTATATTAAGCTTGACGCCTTCTCCGAATTCCTGCGTAATCTGATCCTTCTGCTTGTCATTGTAGGCATATCGGATCGTTTTGTTACGTTCGATCTTATATAACGGCGGTTGAGCGATGTAAATATAGCCGACTTCAATCAGCTTACGCATATAACGGAAAAAGAAGGTAAGCAGCAAGGTCCGGATATGTGCACCATCGACGTCTGCATCTGTCATAATAATAATTTTGTGATAACGGGCTTTGGCGACGTCAAAATCATCCCCGATGCCTGTGCCTGAGGCTGTAATAATAGCGCGAATTTCCGCATTGGATAAAATTTTATCAAGACGCGATTTTTCCACGTTCAATATTTTACCGCGCAGCGGCAATATCGCCTGAAAATGACGGTCACGCCCCTGCTTGGCAGAACCACCGGCAGAATCACCTTCCACGATATAAACTTCGCTGATCGAAGCATCCTTGGATGAGCAGTCAGCCAGCTTGCCTGGTAGTGAGCTAACCTCCAACGCGCTTTTGCGACGCGTCAATTCGCGGGCTTTACGGGCTGCTTCTCTCGCACGTGAGGCTTGTATGCCTTTTTCTACGATTTTCTTGGCTGTCGCCGGGTTCTCATTCATGAATTCACTAAGCTTCTCGGAGAACAAGGATTCCACGATACCGCGAACCTCACTGTTGCCAAGCTTGGTTTTGGTTTGTCCCTCAAACTGCGGATCAGGAATTTT
Source organism: Paenibacillus baimaensis (assembly GCF_025567575.1). Classification (NCBI taxonomy): domain Bacteria; kingdom Bacillati; phylum Bacillota; class Bacilli; order Caryophanales; family Paenibacillaceae; genus Paenibacillus; species Paenibacillus baimaensis. The sequence continues at coordinate 4,982 of NZ_JAOQIO010000016.1, forward strand.
CACGGAAATGATCGCAATCAAGCCTTCACGCACATCATCACCGGATAAATTGGCGTCACTTTCTTTAATCGCGTTATATTTACGCGCAAAATCATTCATAATACGGGTAAGAGCACTCTTAAACCCGGATTCATGGGTACCGCCTTCATGTGTATTAATGTTATTAGCGAATGAATAAATATTTTCGGAGTAGCCCTCATTGTATTGAATGGCAACCTCAACCTGAATATTGTCTTTGGAGCCCTCGGTATAAATCGGAGCATGCAGCGGTTCGCGGTTACGATTCAAATACTCAACAAAAGAGACAATTCCACCTTCATACAAAAAGGAATTGGCCACATCTGTCCGTTCATCCGCCAAAGTAATTTCAATGCCTTTATTTAAATACGCCAGCTCACGGATCCGTGATTGCAGCGTGTCATAGTCATATTCAGTAACTTCCGTAAAAATCTCGTCATCAGGCCAAAAAGTAATCTTGGTACCGGTATCCTCAGCGTCTCCAACCACTTTGATATCATATTGAGGCGCACCTTGTTGATATTCCTGCTGGTGGATATGTCCATCTCGCTTGACCTGAACGATTAATTTCTTGGAAAGCGCATTAACAACCGATACACCAACTCCATGCAGTCCCCCGGAAACTTTATAGCCTTCCCCGCCGAACTTACCGCCCGCGTGTAATACGGTCAAAACAACCTCAAGCGTAGACTTCTTCAGCTTGGTGTTCTCCCCAACAGGGATACCACGCCCGTTATCTATAACCGTAATGCTGTTATCACGATGAATGATAACATCGATTTTGGAACAATGGCCGGCAAGAGCCTCATCGATACTATTATCTACAACTTCCCAAACCAGATGATGGAGACCTCTTGAGCTGGTGGATCCGATATACATCCCCGGACGCTTACGAACAGCTTCGAGACCCTCGAGCACCTGTATTTGACTTTCATCATATGCATTTTCATTCACAGACATGCTGACACCCTCTTTTCCAAGGTAAAATCTAGTTTGTTAACAATTGGTTTGCCCGTTTCTTGAGGGTCATAGATGAAATCGGAGAGTAATATACCTTTGATTTGGTAACGACGAGCGATTTGCTGTCTTCCTCTCCGATCACTTCAACCTTTTTCTCTTTATTGGCATAGCTTAAAAATTGCTTTGATATTTTGGATGATTTCTCTATGGATAGATCAAATATAGCCACGAGCTCGGATGCACGAATGATTTTTTCTCCGCCTAAATGAATGAACATGGGGGACATCTCCTCAAAACGTGAGACTACTTGCAGGCAATGACTTAAATCAGGCTTCCGTTCCGTACGTGTATCACAGAAGCGTTTTCGAGCTTTGAACGATCTATGCTTTCAATTCCGGTTGTTGTAATAAAGGTTTGCACTTTATTTTGAAACGTTTCGATCAGTTGAGTTTGTCGGTACTGGTCAAGCTCGGATAGCACATCATCCAAAAGTAGAATAGGGTATTCGCCTACTTCCTCATGAATCAGTTCGATTTCCGCAAGCTTCAGAGAAAGCGCCGTGGTCCTCTGCTGGCCCTGCGAACCGAAGGTCTGCACATCCTTGCCATTGATCGTAAACAACAAATCATCCCGATGCGGGCCTACCATAGTCACACCGCGCCGAAGCTCCTGTTCTTTCACCTGTGATAACTTTATCATAAATTGATCAAATAAAACAGTTTCATCTTCAAGGCTGTTAGCGTCAAAGGAGCTGGCATAGGTAATCTGAATATGCTCCTGACCTGCCGTAATGCCATAATGAATTTTTTCTGCCCACCGCTGGAGCTTCTGTATAAAGCTTTGACGCTTTTTGATAATTTTAATACCGAGCTGGATCAATTGTTCATTCCACACGTCCAATAGCACCGCTTTTGTGTCCCGTGTAGTAAAAAGCTGCTTTAAATAATTGTTCCGCTGCTGCAGTACTTTTTGATATTGGGATAAGTCGTACAAATATGTGGGATGGACCTGGCCAATTTCCATATCGAGAAAACGCCGTCGGACAGATGGGGAGCCCTTAACAATTTCGAGATCTTCAGGTGCAAACATCACGACATTGATAGAGCCGATAAAATGGCTCAGCTTCTTTTGCTCCAAGCCATTTATTTTAGCTTTTTTGCCCTGCGGAGAAATAGTGAGATCCAGCTTGCAGGTTCCGTACTTTTTATCAACTTCTCCATGCAGCATGGTTTGGCGTGCATCCCAATGAATCAACTCTTTATCCTGGTGGGTACGATGGGATTTGGTCAGAGCCAGCACGAAAATGGCTTCCAGCAGGTTCGTCTTGCCCTGTGCATTAGGGCCGATAATGATATTAACCATATCTCTGGTTTCAAAATGCACTTCTTCATAGTTGCGGTAATTCCGCAAGGAAAGCTTATTCAGCTGCAAAACGGTTCCTCCTACAGACTGACTCTGCCAAGCAAAGCCGTTTTACAAGGTTATTAAGAACGTACGACCTGAAATTCCCCGCAGCCATCGACACGGACCTGATCCAGATGAACCAGCTTCTTGCCCCGCCGATTTTCCAGCTCTCCATTGACATGGATAACGGTCTCCTGCAGAAAAAATTTAGCCTGCCCCCCTGTAGATATGCAATCTGCCAACTTCAAAAATTGGCCTAACGTGATGTAATCCGTATGAATGGATATAGGATTCATGACAAGCCGTGCTCCTTTTGCTTAATTAGTTGTTCGGTAAGGGAGAATCAATTGCAGAAGAGAGGTCGTTTCTTCCGGTCGGATAATGATCGGCTGCATCGCACCTGTGAATCCGATATGAATCAATTGGCTATCCATGACCTTGAGTGCGTCCAGCATATATTTGGAATTGAACGAAATGCGAAGCAGCTCTCCGCTTAAGCTTGAAACTTCCAGCTGTTCGGTTACTTTTCCAAGCTCGGAGGAGCTGGAGGATATTTCGATGGTTTGGTCCTCATTCATGATCAGCTTGACGATGTTCGTCTTTTCTTCTTTAGAAAGCAGGTAAGCACGATCAATCGCATCGGCAAGCTGATGTGCGTTAATGACCAGCTCTGTTTTATAGGATTGCGGGATCAGTTTGGAGGTGTCCGGATAAGTGCCGTCCAAAATCCGGGTATAAAATAATATCGAGCTCAGTTTAAATAACACCTGATTTTCAGCAAAGATAATATCGATCAGCGTGTTTTGATCCGGTAAAATTTTGGACAGTTCATTTAAAGTTTTCCCAGAAATGGAAATATTATTAAGATTAAAGTCAGCATCCACTTCTATATTTGTTTCACGAGTCCCCAAACGATGGCGATCACAGGCCGTAAATTTAAGCCTTCCGTTATCCACAGTCCACAGAACACCCGTAAGAATCGGCGTCGATTCATTAGTCGATACCGCAAAGGTCGTTTGTTTGATCATCGTTCTTAATAAATCACTGGGAAGCTGAAATCTTCTATATTCTTCGATACTTGGCAAGGTTGGATATTCTTCGGGATCAAGTCCGACCAATTGAATTTCCGAAGAACCCGAACGAATGATCGTTTGGAAATTTTCCTTGACCTCAATTTCTACCTTTTGGGCCGGAAGCTTACGAATAATTTCAACAAAAAATTTGGCTGACAGCACAATACTGCCCTGACGCTCTATTTCAATGATGTTGAGTTCATTTTTTTCTAATGGGATAAAGCTTTGAATGGAGATATCGGTATCACTGGCAGTCAGCGTCATTCCGCTCGAATCCAGATCTATTTTTATTCCGCTCAGAATGGGGATCGGAGTTTTGCTCGATATGGCTTTTGATACATGTTGAATGGATTCATTCAAGTATTCTTTAAGGATTGTTAATTTCATTCTGTCACTCCTAGAATTCAAAAATGTAATTACAACTTTATCCCCTTATATTACTCTTTTTTTATTAGTAATAGTAGTAGGGGCTCTGGATATGTGGATATGTGAACAAAAGGCACAATACAAAAGCCTATCCACATGTGAATAGTTTGTGCATAGGCCTCAAGTTATACAGACTGAATATTTGGTTGTTAATAGACTGTTCAGGCAGTTACATTTTTTACTTTTTCAATCAGGCTGTGGACAATTTTGTAGAGCTCCTGATCGGTCTTCAGCGCTACAGAGATTTTCTCATGCGCATGAATCACAGTCGTATGGTCACGGCCGCCGAAAGCCTCACCGATTTTGGGCAATGAAAAGTCGGTCAGCTCGCGTGACAAATACATTGCGATTTGACGCGGATAGGCGACCATTTTGGTACGTTTGCGTGCTTTAAAATCCTCCATCTTCATCCCATAAAATTCTCCAACCTTCTGCTGGATATCCTGGATCGTGATGACACGTGGACGACTGCTTGGCATGATGTCCTTTAACGCTTCAGCTGCCAGATGAGATGTAATATCCGCATTAATCAATGATGAATAAGCAACAACACGGATCAATGCACCCTCAAGCTCCCGAATGTTCGTATCGATTTGATTGGCTATGTACACCATCGCTTCTATAGGAACCTCAAGATTGTCTGCCTTGGCTTTCTTGCGCAGGATAGCAATCCGGGTTTCCAGGTCGGGCGGCTGAATATCCGTAATTAATCCCCATTCAAAGCGGGATCTCAATCGTTCTTCGAGCGTTGGGATCTCTTTGGGAGGCCGATCACTGGAAATAATGATCTGCTTACGTTCCTCATGAAGAGCATTAAAAGTGTGGAAAAACTCCTCTTGCGTTCCTTCTTTACCAGCCAAAAATTGAATATCATCGATCAGCAGCACGTCAATATTGCGATATTTGTTGCGGAAGCTTTCGCCGCGGTTATCCCGTATCGCATTGATAAATTCGTTTGTAAATTTTTCGGACGAAATATAAAGAACCTTGGCACGCGGGTTATGCTCGAGAACAAAATGTCCGATCGCATGCATCAAATGTGTCTTTCCCAGTCCCACACCCCCGTACAAAAACAAAGGATTGTAGGCTTTGGCCGGTGCTTCTGCAACAGCAAGCGAGGCTGCGTGGGCAAATCGATTACCTGAACCTATGACAAACGTATCAAATGTGTATTTGGAATTCATCATATGACTGAAGGTTTCTTCAGGGACAGCTAGCGTAGATTGTGCACTGGATTGCGCCGAAGAGGGGGGAAGATCAACGTTTTTGTCTTCCTCGGATTCGATAATAAATTTGACATCTGTAGATTTCCCATTGTAATCCACGATGGTATCACGAATCAGCTTGGTGTAACGATTTTCTAGCCATTCGCGGGCAAAGTTGTTAGGGGCACATATCACAACCTTGGCATCATTAAAAGTTACGGCTCTTGTGGATGTAAACCAGGTCTCGAAACTTGGTTTACTAAGCCGTGTTTGAATAATGGAAAGAACTTGCTGCCATTGCTCGTTAGGATGGCTTTCCACAATCTGTTCACTCCTTTGGAAATTAAGCGATGTGGCGTAAGCCGTAAAACGTATATATTAAAATTATCGGAATCTGTCGAATATTGTCCACAGTGTGCAAGGCACATCTAATAACTTATACATAAGCCAAATACTTGTGCACAAAGATATCCACAGCATGTTGATAACATTATCATGAAAAAATGGCTATCCACAGGGAGGGCATAACCATAATATCAAAATTTGTAGGCATTATCAACGTATTGTTTAGAATTATCCACATTGTCTATAGCTTGTGTGTAAGTTTTATCAACAGCACTATATATTGTTAGTACCCTGTGATTAAATCGACAGAAGGTGTGGAAATCTTTAATTTTTATACACAGGTCGTAAATTTCGACGTAAAAGTTGTTCACCCGCCTGCAAAATGCGCGGTTTTATTTAGATTGACTTTTCTAGCGATTATGTGGTTTAATATTAAGAGGTATTTTTGGGAATGCTTTTTCCTCAAGGAGGTGCAGGATAGATGGGTCCTACGTTTAAACCGAATACTAGAAAACGCAAGAAGGTACACGGCTTTCGCAAAAGAATGAGTTCCGTGAACGGTCGTAAAGTATTATCTGCTCGTCGTTTAAAGGGTAGAAAAGTTCTAAGCGCGTAATACAAGAGGCCACTCATCAGGTGGTCTTTTTTGTTGTTCAGATAACTACATGTATAATGGAATGAATGGAATCAAGTCGCAACGATCCGGAAGTAATGGAGAGCTGAATGTGGATAGAGAACATCGTCTAACGAAGAGAGAATATTTTGACAAGGTATATCGCGGAGGAAAGTCGGTGGCTAACCACCAGTTTGTGCTCTATTCCTATACCCGGGCTCGGCAGCCATCCTTTCGCCTGGGAATCTCGGTCAGCAAAAAGCTGGGTAATGCCGTAGTTCGTAACCGGATTCGCCGCATGATCAAGGAAATTGTCCGTCTGAATGCCCCCAAAGTAATGGGTGGCTATGACTTCATATTGATTGCTCGCAAACCCGTAGTCGGGATGAAATATAAGGAAATGGAAAAATGTATTTTGCATGTGTTAATGCGCGGCTCTTTACTTATAAGAAAGTAGAAAGCTGCATTTCTTTTTTGGGGTGAGATATGCTATAGTTTATTATTGGAAAAGAACATTTAGGAGGATTTCATTTTGACCCGTCGATTAGCTAAATATTGGCCGCTTTTTTTCGTCTTTTTACTGCTTGCTGGATGTACGCCGGCAACAACTAAAATCGACCCTACCAATAGTTTTTGGGACAAGTATTTCGTAGGTCCTTTGGCTGATGTTTTGGATTGGTTTGCGGCAGCACTATGGGGACAGTACGGATTGTCCATATTGGTTGTTACCATTATTATTCGTTTGATTATATTACCGCTTACGCTGAAGCAGTACAAAAGCTCCAAACGGATGCAGGATTTACAGCCTGAGCTCAAAAAGTTGAAAGAGAAATACAAGGACGATGCTAAAAAGCAGCAGGAAGAAACGATGAAGCTGTTTCAAAGCAATGGTGTTAATCCATTAGCCGGTTGTTTTCCGCTAATTGTGCAGATGCCAATCCTGATTGCTTTATATAACGCGATTATGCGAAACCACTCGATTGCAGAGCATTCCTTCCTCTGGCTTCAATTGGGAACAAAAGATCCTTACTATATTCTACCGTTACTCGCTGCGGTCACTACCTTCTTCCAACAGAAGATGATGTCATCGCAAATGACTCCACAAATGCAAAATCTGATGTTCATTTTCCCGGTTTTGATTTTCGTTATGGCAATGAATTTTGCTGCTGCCCTTCCATTGTATTGGGTATTCAGTAATACGTTTACAATCGTACAATCCTACTTTATTTATAAAAAACCGAAAGAACCTCAAAACAATAAGGGTGGCCTGACAAAATGAAAAAATTGTTGGTTACGGGTAAATCGATTGAGGAGGCCGTGCAAAATGGCCTTCGTCAATGGAATACCACGGAGGATCGGGTAAAAATTGTTGTGCTTGAACAACCCTCTCGAGGGTTGTTTGGCCTAATAGGAACCAGGGATGCGAAAGTTGAGCTGGAGCTTATTCCTGATGCTGTTGAAGAAACCATTTATTTTTTACAGGATGTCTTTCGTACCATGAAGCTTGAAGTAAGAATTGAAAAAAAACTGGATAACGAAAATTTGGAGCTTCATCTATATGGGGCTGATCTGGGGATACTGATTGGCAGAAGAGGACAAACCTTGGATGCCCTGCAATATTTAATGAATATTGTAGCTAATCGATATTCAAGCACTCATATGCGAATCGTACTGGATGCGGAAAATTTTCGGGAGCGCCGGAAAAAAACGTTAGAGGAATTAGCCGATCGATTGGCAGAGAGAGTCATTCGAACCAAAAAAGAGGTTATTCTCGAACCGATGTCACCACATGAGCGGAAGGTGATTCATGCCCAACTGCAGGATCATGCCAAGGTCCGTACGTTCAGTAGAGGTGAGGAACCGAATCGAAGAGTCGTAATCGTATTCAGATAAGGTGAACTGCTGCAATGATGTCATCGTTATGACTCATTGCTTTTTTTTAATAGATTTTCTTTAAGTTCGAAATTGCTGAGTATAAGATATAAGAAGTTGAGGTGTGAATTATGATCCAGGATACGATTGCTGCTATTTCCACTCCAATGGGAGAGGGAGGTATTGCCGTTATACGCATAAGCGGTGATGAGGCGGTTGCGGCGGCGGATCGCATTTTTTTTGGCAAAAGCGAATTAGGTGTAGTGCCTTCACATACGGTACATTATGGTTTTATTAAGCATCCGCTCACACTGGAACGAGTGGATGAGGTGCTGGTCACAGTCATGAAAGCACCCAAATCGTTCACCATGGAAGATGTGGTGGAGATTAGCTGTCACGGCGGATTTATTTCGGTGAAAAAAGTGCTCGATCTGCTGTTAGAGCAGCAGGTACGATTGGCGGAGCCAGGTGAATTTACAAAGCGTGCCTATTTGAATGGACGTATTGATCTGTCACAGGCAGAGGCAGTCATTGATTTAATTCGAGCCAAATCGGATCGCGCCCATCGTATTGCCTTGAAGCAGGCAGAGGGCAGTCTCTCTACGAATATCAAACTGCTGAGACATAACCTGGTGGAATTGATGGCTCATATCGAGGTCAATATCGATTATCCCGAGCATGATGTGGAAGAGATGACCAATGCATTTATAACCAACAGTTGTACCCAGGCGCTTGGCAAGATCGAGCAATTGCTGAATACGGCGAATCAGGGTAAAATTTTGCGTGAAGGTATTGTTACCGCGATTATCGGGAAACCCAATGTCGGAAAATCTTCGCTCATGAATACACTTGCCCAGGAAAATAGAGCTATCGTCACTGAAATTCCAGGGACAACGCGTGATGTTATCGAAGAGTTCGTTACAGTTAATGGTATTCCATTGAAGCTGCTGGATACAGCCGGCATTCGGGAAACCTCGGATATTGTTGAGCGAATTGGTGTGGAGAAATCGAAAGGCGCTCTAGCGGATGCGGATCTGATTTTACTCGTGTTCAACGGTTCGGAAAAGCTGGAGTCTGATGAGCTGAGCTTGATTGAGCAGTTGAAGGATAAGCAAACCATCGTAATCGTGAATAAGCTTGATTTGCCGCAGCAGATTGAGAATGACATACTGGCTGGCCATTTTCCAGCTGAACGTATTGTCATGATGTCGCTTCTGGAACAGCAGGGGATTGCTGATTTGGAAAAAGCTATAGCTAGCCTATTTTTCAGTGGGCAGGTAGAATTAAACGATCAGACCTATGTAAGTAATGTACGTCATATAGCTTTGTTGAAAAAAGCGAAAATCGCGATAGATGATGCTTTTGAGGCTGCTGGTGCTGGGGTCCCGATAGATTTGATTCAAATTGATATTCGTAATGCTTGGGAATACCTGGGTGAAATTATTGGTGATTCTGTTGGTGAGTCGTTGATTGATCAAATATTTTCGCAGTTTTGTCTCGGTAAATAAATGTATACTTTCAATTATACTTACTCGGGTAAGTGATTCTATAGAATGATTTAAGGAGGTTTATGATGAGTTATATTGCAGGAAATTATGATGTCATTGTTGTTGGCGCGGGTCATGCCGGCTGTGAGGCGGCTTTGGCGGCAGCAAGAATGGGCTGTGAGACCTTGATGATTACGATCAACCTGGATATGGTTGCGTTTATGCCATGTAATCCTTCCATAGGTGGTCCGGCTAAAGGTCACGTTGTGCGTGAGATTGATGCTCTCGGTGGAGAGATGGGTCGTAATATTGATAGAACTTATATACAAATGCGGATGCTGAATACAGGAAAAGGTCCGGCTGTACATGCACTGCGTGCACAAGCAGACAAATTCCTATATCAGCACACAATGAAGCAAACGATGGAAAATGAACCGAAGCTGACCCTTCGTCAAGGTTTGGTTGAAGAATTGATCGTTGAGGATGGTGTCTGTAAAGGTGTCATCAGCAAAACAGGCGCACAATATTTGGCGAAAGCAGTGGTTGTGACAACCGGAACGTATTTGCGCGGCAAAATTATTATGGGTGAATTGATGTATGAGAGTGGGCCGAACAATCAGCAACCTGCTGTCAAGTTGTCTCATTCCCTGCGGGAGCATGGTCTCGAGCTTGTTCGTTTTAAAACAGGGACACCTCCGCGTGTACACAAGGACTCGATTGATTTTGATCAAACCGTTATTCAACCAGGGGATGAAAAGGTGCGATTTTTCAGTTTTGATTCCACTGAGGAAATACCTGATCAATTGCCTTGCTGGCTGACTTATACGACGGAGCAAACCCATCAAATTATTACAGATAATTTGCATCGGGCTCCTATGTTCTCTGGCGCAATTGAAGGAACGGGGCCCCGTTATTGCCCTTCCATTGAAGATAAAATCGTTCGATTTAATGATAAGCCAAAGCATCAAATTTTTCTTGAACCGGAAGGACGCAACACTTCAGAGTATTATGTTCAAGGCTTGTCTACGAGTATGCCTGAGGATGTGCAGTTAAGCATACTTCGTTCGATACCTGGACTGGAAAAGGTTGAAATGATGCGAACAGGTTATGCGATTGAATATGATGCGGTTGTTCCAACACAGCTGAAACCATCGTTGGAAACAAAAGCTGTTGCTGGCTTATTTACAGCTGGACAAATCAATGGCACGTCCGGATATGAAGAAGCAGCTGGTCAGGGTATTATGGCCGGGATCAATGCAGCCCGCAAGGTACAAGGCGAAGAAGCGATTGTGCTGGATCGCTCTGAAGGCTATATCGGCGTATTGATCGATGACCTCGTGACCAAGGGGACTAACGAGCCTTATCGATTGCTGACTTCACGTGCCGAATACCGTTTGCTGCTCAGACATGATAATGCAGACCAAAGACTAACGCCGATTGGCTATAAAATTGGATTAATTCCCGAGGCGCGTCATCAGCGTTTCCTTGAAAAGGTACGTCTTATCGAGGAAGAAGTGGAGCGTTTAAAATCGGTTAAAGTGAAGCCGGCAGACATCCAGGAGCTTTTGATTTCGATAGGCAGTGCGGAAGTGAATAACGCGATCGATCTGCTTTCCTTGTTACGACGTCCAGAGGTAGCTTATGCACATATTCACCAGATGTCTCCAGCACCTATTGAGCTATCCGATGAAGTAACGGAGCAGGTCGAAATTCAAATTAAATATGCTGGTTATATTGATAAGCAATTAATTCAAGTAGAACGACTTCGCAAGATGGAGAAAAAGAAAATCCCGGACGATATTAATTATGAAGAAGTTTACGGAATTGCAACAGAGGCCAAGCAAAAGCTAATGAAAATTCGCCCACTTTCGATTGGTCAGGCATCCCGAATGTCTGGCGTAACGCCAGCAGATATTTCCGTACTACTAGTTCACCTGGAACACTATAACCGAGTATTGGCGGCTAGAGGATAGATGACAATGGATCTGATACAAACCCGTTTCCGAGAACAATTGGCCATGAAAAATATAGAATTAAGCGAGCATCAATTGTCTCAATTTGAAACTTACTTTCATGAGCTTGTTACTTGGAATGAAAAAATGAATTTGACTGGTATAACTGATAGAGAAGAAGTATACGTAAAACATTTTTACGATTCTCTGTCAGTTTCTTTTTTTGTTTCGATGCGTGATGTGATGCAGATGTCCGACATTGGCTCTGGTGCAGGATTCCCAAGTATTCCTCTGAAAATCATGTTTCCACATATGAAAGTGACAATCGTTGATTCTTTAAATAAACGAATTCAATTTTTAAATCATTTGACTGCTGCATTGGGGCTGAGTGATGTAAGCTGTGTTCATGGCAGGGCTGAGGATATTGCGCGGCTGCCGGAGCATCGGGATCGATATGACCTTGTAACAGCGAGAGCAGTCGCTAAGTTGGCCGGGTTGAATGAGCTTTGCTTGCCTTTTGTCAAAGTTAACGGTACTTTTGTAGCGATGAAAGGAAGCGATTTTCAACAGGAACTGGATGATTCTTCCTACAGTTTGAATGAACTTCGTGGCAAATATATTTACACCCGAAGTTTGGAATTACCTGACGCAGAACATTCCTCCAGAAATCTATTGTTTATACGGAAGTTTGCGCCTACTCCGAAATCATACCCGCGTAAGGCAGGTACGCCATTGAAAACGCCATTGATCAAATAATGTTCCACGTAGAACATATTAATTATAAGATATATTCATATAGTTGGCCTCGGGCTGGCAGGAAAAAGGATATGACTAGAGAATATTTAATAGTAAGGCAATGCAGATGTCTGGGTAAACTTTGATGCAAATAAAGATCGGATGGTAATTGAATGAAGGAACAACTTTCGAAATTGTTTGGATTTACGGAAAAATCATCGTCAGATGAAATTAGAAATATTTCCATCCAAGATATTGTCCCAAGTCCATATCAGCCCAGAACTATTTTTGATGATGAGCGGATTGAAGAATTGTGTCAAACCATTAAAACCCTCGGAGTTATACAGCCTATCATTGTTCGAATTCGGAATAATGTGTATGAGTTGATTGCTGGGGAACGCAGATGGAGAGCAGTTACGAAGCTCGGACTGGATACGATTCCTGCTATTGTTCGCGATTTCAATGATTCGCAAGCTGCATCTATTGCATTAATTGAAAATTTGCAGCGTGAAGGCCTTACTGCGATTGAAGAGGCTAGCGCTTATCAGCAGCTTATCGACCTGCATCATTTGACGCAAGAAAGTCTTGCTCAACGAATTGGGAAAAGTCAGTCTACGATAGCTAACAAAATCCGTCTGTTAAATCTAAGTGAGCCTGTTAAGCAGGCTTTAATGGAACGTAAAATCACGGAGAGGCATGCGCGTGCTTTATTATCTTTAAGCCAGGAAGAGCTGCAGCAGAAAGTTTTGGATGAGATTATTACCAAGGAGTTAAATGTTAAACAAACAGAAGCGAGAATACAGCTTTTAAAAGAAGTAGTTGCAGTCAAAAAAACAAAACGTGTATCCTTCTCCAAGGATGTTCGGTTGGCTTTAAACACAATTAGGCAATCCGTGGATATGGTCACGTCTTCAGGTCTGCAAATTAATACCTCGGAGCAAGATTATGAGGATCACTATGAAATAGTTATCAAAATTCCTAAAAAATAATTGTTTGTTCCAAACTTCTTTGTTATGCAGCTGCGTTAAGGGGCAGATTTCGTGTGTATGTTTTTCATTTAGATACTGAGGTGAACAGATTTTGGCTAAGATTATTGCAATTACAAATCAAAAGGGTGGGGTTGGTAAAACGACTACATCGGTAAATTTGGGTGCTTCACTGGCAGCATTAGGCAAACGGGTACTGCTCGTCGATATTGATCCTCAAGGAAACACGACAAGTGGTATCGGTATTAATAAAGCCGATGTTGTTTATTGTATCTATGATATGATTATCAACGATATTCACCCTAAAGATGTCATGGTCGATACGAACATACCGAATTTGAAAATCATTCCGGCTACGATTCAACTGGCAGGTGCTGAGATTGAATTAGTTCCTACGATCTCCCGTGAAGTGAGATTGAAAAAGTCATTGCAGTTGGTTAAACATTTATTTGATTATATATTGATCGATTGCCCACCGTCACTTGGCATTCTTACCGTTAATTCTTTGACTGCCGCCGATTCGGTTATTATTCCCATTCAATGCGAGTATTATGCATTGGAGGGGTTAAGTCAACTGTTGAATACGGTTCGTTTGGTGCAAAAGCATTTGAACACAACGCTGCAGATCGAAGGCGTATTGTTAACGATGTTTGACGCCAGAACGAATTTGGGTATGCAGGTGATTGAAGAGGTTAAGAAATATTTCCAACAAAAAGTATATAAAACCATTATTCCACGTAATGTCAGGCTGAGTGAGGCACCGAGCCACGGTCAGTCGATAATAACCTATGATCCTCGTTCTAAAGGTGCTGAAGTGTATATGGAACTTGCGAAGGAAGTGATCAGTTTTGAGTAAACGGCTTGGAAAAGGATTAGATGCACTTCTTCCTGCGCTTAGTATTAATGATGATGATAAGGTAATGGAAATTCCGTTATCACAACTCAGACCGAGTCCTTATCAGCCACGAAGAAATTTTAATGACGAATCGATCAATGAGCTGGCTGCTTCTATTAAGGAGCATGGGATTATTCAACCGATTATTGTAAGAAGTGTTTTGAAGGGCTATGAAATTATTGCAGGCGAGCGTCGATTCAGAGCCTCTCAAGTATGCGGGTTAGCTACCGTATCTGCTGTAATAAAGAAGTTCACTGATCAACAAGTAATGGAAATTGCTCTTATTGAAAACCTGCAAAGAGAAGACTTGAATGCTTTGGAAATCGCTATCGCCTATCAAGCTTTAATTGACCAGTTTTCTTTGACTCAAGAAGAGCTATCCGTTAAAGTTGGGAAAAGTAGATCGCATATTGCTAATTTTTTGAGACTGCTGCAATTGCCTGATGAGGTAAAACAGTATGTTTCACGTGGAACACTTTCGATGGGTCACGCAAAAGCCATTATTGGTTTGAAGGATGCGAAGCTGATTCGTGCTTTAGCTGAAAAATCAATTAAAGAACAGTGGAGCGTTCGTGAGCTGGAAGAAGAAGTGAAACGACTTGAGGATAAACCGGAAACGGCTAAAGCTAAATCCAAGTCGAAAAAGAGTGATCCTTATATCAATGAACTGGAAGAAAACTTAAGAGAATTATATAGTACAACGGTAAAAATCAAGCATAACAATAATAAAGGCAAGATCGAATTGCTGTATTACTCCAAAGATGATTTAAACAGGCTGTTAGAGATCCTGCAAGGTAAAATCTCTTAATTGTTCCAGATATCGAGTTCAAATTGTTGATGTTTAGTACCATGAAGTGGAAATACTGCGGAAGTTGCTTCGTAAGCTGTTATGGATCAGGGGCGGGGTAACAAGCTTTATGAAGAAAAAACGACTTCGTATGCGTAGTGTTTTAGATGTGCCAAGTAAGAGCATCGCATTTCGAGCCTGGGTGCAAGCGTCGATGCCAAGTAAGCTTCCTGTGTGACTTCGTGATCAAAAGGGGACTTTTTGAACAACCTTTAGAAATGGTTCAGTGTGAAATCAATCATGATAACATAGGTAGCATACCTGATTATTGCCATCTCACTTGGGCAGAATAGGTATGCTACTTTTTGTGAAGGAGAGTGTTTCGGTTGAACGTTGCTTATTTCGATCATGCCGCTTCATCCTGGCCTAAGCCGCCAGAAGTGTTGCTGGCGATGCAGGAATGTATGCTGCATGCTGCAGCCAATCCCGGTAGAGGCAGCCATCAAATGGCTGTGAAAGCAAGCCGGATTTTATTTGAAACTCGTAAGCAGCTGGCTAAACTGTTTAAAATCAAAAATCCGAATGATATTTCGTTTGCTTTAAACACCACGATGGCACTAAATCAGGCAATTCTTGGCTTCCTAAAAGAGGGAGATCATGTGATATGTACATCGGTAGAGCATAATTCGGTTCGCAGACCTCTTGAATATGTGAAGAAAACTCGTGGTGTGCAAATTACTTATGTGCAAACCAATTCCAAAGGCGAGCTTAGCCTTGATAAAGTCAAAGAAGCGGTTACGAATCGCACTTCGCTTATGGTATGTAGTCACAGTTCGAATTTACTTGGCAGTATACTGCCTGTAGCAGAATTAGGTGAGCTTTGCAAAGAAAATGGGATTAAATTGTTGGTAGACGCGGCTCAGTCTGCTGGAACACTTGATATCGATGTTGGGAAGATGGGTATTCATATGCTGGCCTTTCCCGGACACAAGAGCTTGTTGGGACCACAAGGTACTGGTGGATTATACATAGAACCAGAGCTGGAGCTGGAGCCGCTGCTATTTGGAGGTACAGGCAGTCAGTCAGAAATGATTGAGCAGCCGAACGTACGTCCGGATCGATATGAGTCGGGTACTCAGAACACAGTCGGTATTGCGGGGTTAGGCGAAGGTGTGAAGTTCGTGCTGAAAGAAACAGTAGCACAAATACATGGAAAAGAATGGGCTCAAACGCAGCAACTCATGGCATTACTCATGGAGATTGAAGGGGTGCAGCTATTAGGTCCGGATCTTGGGCAAAATAAAACCGGCATCGTTACTTTTACTATCCATCAAACGGATTCCTCGGAAGTTGCTTTTATTCTCGATCAAACCTTTAATATTGCGGTTCGTGCCGGTTATCACTGCACACCTCTTGCTCACGAAGTTGCAGGAACTCTTGAACGGGGTGCGGTACGGGCAAGTATCGGTTATTTTACAAAGGATGAAGAAGTGGATCGACTGGTTGCAGCCGTCAAAGAAATTGCCAAGCATATGAAATCATAAAGCTAGACAGACTTGCAGGGGGAATTAACATGGAAAATCTGGTACAATTATTAGACGTGAGACTGCTTTTATTGGCATGCTCCGTCCTTATTCTTGTATTTTTGATTGTGGTTATTATATTATGGAGCAAGTTAAACAAGCTTCGCAAAATGTATGTGAGTATGCTGAATGGCAGCGGAACGCTGAACGTCGAGGAGACACTAATTGAAATTCAACAAAACAATGCGGTGTTGAAGCAGGAGACAGACAATGCCCAACAGCAAATGAATGCGATTGTTGGACAAATGAAAAAGATGAAATCGAATTTGGGCGTCTACCGCTTCAATGCTTTTGCAGAGAGCGGCAGCGACCAGAGCTTTTCTATTGCATTAGTGGATGATGAGCAGGACGGTGTGGTCATATCAGGTATTCATAATCGGGATGAAACCTATGTATTTGCCAAGCCGCTGGAGCGTGGAACTTCCAAATACATGCTTTCACCGGAGGAAAAGGAAGCTATCCTTCGATCTGGGCAAAAGAAGTAGCAGTGAACCGATTTAGGCTGCTGAGCGCGACCTGAAACGATTGTGCAATAACCTCAGCCATATTGACGACCAGGCTAAGTCTTGTGTTTTGCAGCACAAAGTATTCCATAAATCCGCCAACATTCACAATGCCTGTTATGTGCATATTGCCGACTGGTGGGAGATCCTTATTAACGCCTGCACCGGGCTTGACAGGGCCGTTACCGATTTGGATGCAGCCTACACTTGCCAGCTGTCCTAAACAAGCATCAATGGCTATAATAAAGGGGTTATGGTGGAGCTGCTGGATGGACTCGAGCGTATCCTTTAAATTTACAGCGTGTACGGGTTGATCGAGTGTCCCATAGAGGTGGACGCCATGCAAGTTTTGTTTTTCCAAATAGGAGCCAACCAGAGGTCCTAACGAATCGCCTGTAGAACGATCTGTACCCACGCAAATGATGAGGATGGGCTGATGGCTGGGGATTTGTCCCAATATCGAATAAAGTCTTTCTGCGAGCGTGTCAATCGTGTTGAGGTCTGAATGTAATACCTTAATATTTTCAATCATTTGAGGGCTTGCAATCTCTCTACGAAAAGGCAATGTCATCTTATAACCTCCGTATCTTTATGAAAGAATGATATTTTTATTAGTATACGGATAGTGATGGTAATTTATACGTAACTCCATAAATAATGGGGGAGGAATCCACATGCTGCTGATGGCATTTGACTCCACACAGCAGGCGCTGCGTGCCGAGATGCTGCTAGAATATGCTGACATTGAAAACGATATGTGTCCGACTCCCAAACAGATTACGGCAGGCTGTGCATTGTCATTGGAATTCCCTGAGGACGATTTGGACCAAGTGAAGCAAATTGTGAGCGAAGAAAATGTAGAGATCCGTGGTATTTATATGAAAAAAGAAGACTATTATGTTGAGGTATAAGGTGGTTTGACAGATGAAGCAATGGCACATATCATACCTGACAGGAGAGAGCGCAGCTTCGGTAATATCATCCTGGGAGAAGCTTGGCGATCAATTGTTCCAATACATTGCTGACCCTGCGGTATGGACAGGATTTATTCTCATTCTTGTAAAGGTAACCTTTATATTATTAGGTGCAAGAATCATTATTAAGCTGGCCAACAAGGCTCTAGAGCATGTAATGGTGGAACGGGAACGAAATCCATTGAATCTGGATCGTAGACGTACCAAAACGATTGGCAAGCTACTGGGCAATATTACTTCATATGTCGTCAACTTTATTATGATCTTGATGGTTCTGAATCAATTTGGCATTCGTTTGGAGCCATTATTGGCCGGTGCCGGAGTAGTGGGCCTAGCTATCGGATTTGGGGCACAGAGCTTGGTGAAAGACGTCATAACCGGATTTTTTATCATCTTCGAAGATCAATTTGCTGTTGGGGATGTTATTCAAACCGGCACCTACAAAGGTACAGTTGAAGAAATCGGACTCAGGATCACTCGGGTTAGAAGCTGGACGGGTGAGGTTCATATTATTCCGAATGGTACGATTACGCAGGTAACTAATTTTTCAGTCAATAACTCGATTGCCGTTGTAGATGTGTCGATCCCGGCAGATATGAATATAGACAATGCGATGCAGGTGTTGAAAGATACCGTTATGAAAAATTACGAAAATAACGTAAATATGGTCAAGGAGCCAGAGGTATTGGGCGTACAAACGTTAAGCGCTTCAGAGATCATTATTCGAACAACGGTCGAATGCAAGCCTAATAGCCAGCTGCAAATATCACGCGAGCTTAACGCAGAGGTGAAAAAGGCGTTGGACAAATATCGCCTGGAAGTGGCTAGCTCAAGGGGGGAATAGCATGGAAAGAAAGCAGTATCAATTGGGGGATATTGTGCAGATGAAGAAGCCGCATCCCTGCGGGACCAACGAGATGGAGGTCATTCGTCTGGGCATGGACATCCGTATCAAATGCGTAGGCTGTAAGCACAGCGTACTCGTGCCTCGTGCCAAATTTGAAAGCAAGCTGAAAAAGGTGCTGCGCTCCAATCCGGAAGCGGCTTCCCGTGAGGGTGAGGATTAGCTTTAAAGCTGTTATAAAAAAAGTTCAGCCAGGGGGTTGCAAAGTATCTCTTGGCTGTGATACAATAGCAATTGTCCGATTTTCATGGAAAGGTACCCAAGTGGTCCAAGGGGGCTGACTCGAAATCAGTTAGGCGTCGCAAGGCGTGCGTGGGTTCGACTCCCACTCTTTCCGCCATTTTCGTTTAAGGTCCGCTGTGTGCGGTTCATATACGCAAGGTACATAAGCTAAATAAGTAGTATAAAGAAGTCTTTTACGATTCAGGTCGTGAAAGGCTTTTTTTGTCCCGTTGTGAATATCTTTGCAGTCATCCGAACTTGTTAACATTGGGGATAACATAAAGCATGATGTTGTACACATGTGGATAACCGGACGAAACAGGGAATCCAGCTACCTATTCACATATCCACAAAATGAATCCACAATGATGAAAAATGAGATTGCAGCACAAAAACGACCACAGATCATAAAGATCCGTGGTCGTTTTTGTGCTGCAGCCTTTGAAGAGGATACAGCTGCTAGTTGCTATTGATTACTTGCTGTCTTTCTTAGCGTGAGATCCGTCGCAGTTGCCTTCCGTGTTTTGAGTGTTACCACATGCACATTTACCCATTTGTGTAGCCTCCTGCCTATTTGGTTTTTCATATTGTTAAGTATATAACACTTACTTACTAAAGTAAAGCTTGTTATAAAAAATAAGTAAATGAGAACGATTATCCTTCTCAACAATATAAAAAACCGACGAAGCTAATGCCGAACTCTTTTTCTCCATGACAAACGATCGATCACGTAGCCAATAAGAGTCCAGGATAAAATAGTCGTAGTATAGAGAAGAGTCATGCTAACTCTGGTGTAGGTAAATAAAGAGTAAATCCAGGCGGGGACGCTAAGACTGTAAAAAATCATATAGACAGGGTCCGAATCATGGCCAATCATATGCATCAGGCACAATGCGGCTCCTATAGCTGTCAAGAGCAGGGTGTATGTGTATCTCATAAGGATGCTCCTTTAATGTTGTTATGGGCCTCTACACCCCCTTTAAAGCCGTGTGCGCGGGTGTAGAGGGCTTGACCTACGCTTTTCTACGTATCCACTTGCGGTTATGGTTGGAGGTTTGCGGGAAAGCCTCACCTTTCACCAAGGTAATGATTTGGGGATCATTGATGCCCATGTGAAAATCATTTTCTCCGACCTCGATGTACTTCCCGTCATTGGGAGCTGTATCACCTGGACTGAATTGACGCCATTCGCCCATCGTTGTTAGACCTCCTTACGAAGTATATAGATAGAGTGCCCAGCAAGGGTTCAAGTCATGACGATAAATATTGCCAACTATCCCTTTTGGGGACATTAAGAAGAAGCATTTGAACTTGCACTTGTTATTGTCCTCACGTTTTGATATAGTATTACAGTGCGAGTTTTGAATACTATTTAATTGCTCGCTCCTTGCTCCGATTGACCATTGTCGATCTGTGGAGCCGTTTAGTCCAAAAGGAGGTGAAACCATGCGCAAATATGAGATTATGTATATCATTCGTCCGGATATCGAACAAGAAGCTGTTCAGGCTACGGTTGAAAAGTTTCAAAACATCATCAACAACGGTGGAGAAATTACGAAGCATGATGTTATGGGTAAGCGCCGTCTTGCGTATGAGATCAACAAGCATCGTGATGGCCATTATGTGTTAGTTAAGTTCAACGCTAACAATACGGTATTGACCGAGCTTGATCGTGTAATGAAGATTTCTGATGAAATCATTCGTTTCCTGATCACACAAGATGTAGCGTAAACAGTACGAAATGCTGTAATTGACATGCTGGGAGGGTTTAGATTGCTAAATCGTGTGATTTTGATCGGAAGGCTTACTAAAGACCCTGAATTACGTTATACTCCTGCGGGAGTAGCTGTAACTACGTTTACACTAGCTGTGGATCGTCCTTATGCGAACCAACAGAAGGAACGGGAAGCAGACTTTATCCCTGTTGTGACATGGCGTCAGCTTGCTGAGACATGTGCCAACTATCTGCGTAAAGGTAGACTTGCCGCAGTAGAAGGCAGAATGCAGGTACGTAACTATGACAATAACGAAGGTCGCCGCGTATACGTGACGGAAGTCGTTGCTGATAATGTACGTTTCCTGGAATCTTCCAATAGTGGTGGAGGAAATCGTGAAGAAGGAATGGGCGGCCGTCAAGATCAAGGCTATGGTCAACAGCGTAATGCTGGACCGCGCGACAACAATCAAGATCCATTTCAGGATGACGGAAAACCGATTGATATTTCCGATGATGATTTGCCATTCTGAGCGGTGGATTTATGTGTAATCTAGATTATGCTAATTAAAGCCCGTAGGTATGCGGATTTTAGTCATTTATAAGTGTGTAATCTGGAATACAAAAACAATGACCTAGCCGGTGATTATGACCGGATCAGAATTATGTGTGTAATCTTGGGTATAGCAATTCAAGTGTAGCACTTGGCAAGATCATTATAGAATGTGAAATGATGATGTTGTGGATGTGGCTTTAGTCCATTCACAGAAATATTTTAACTGAAAGGGTGAAACAGCGATGGGTTTTCAAAGAAGAGATAACAATAGTGAAGAACGTGGCGAACGCAAATTTGGCGGCCGTAAGGGCGGCAAGGGCGGAAAACGTCGTAAAGTATGTTACTTCACTGTAAATAAAATTACTCACATTGACTATAAGGATATCGAAACGCTTAAGAAGTTTGTAAGCGAACGTGGAAAGATTCTTCCGCGTCGTGTAACTGGTACTTCGGCTAAATACCAACGTGCATTGACAATTGCGATCAAACGCTCCCGTCAAATTGCGTTGCTACCTTATACAACGGAATAGTTCAACCATAAAAAAAGACCACTACTTTTTAGTAGTTGGTCTTTTTTTGTTGCTATGGAAGATTATTTGTCCTAATATGGGGATAAATAGCTGAATTTGACGGTGAAGGTATGCAACTAAAAAAAACTGTTTCATCAATTGTTTTGGTTGATAAAAACATGAGAATTATTCCTGAGGTCCTTGATTTCATAAATTATCTTATACAGAATGGAAGCTCAGTTAACACTATTGAAAGTTATTTAAGGGATTTGAAAGTCTTTTATGAATGGATGAGCGAAACCGGATATCAATTTTTTGAAGTAAAGACCAGGGATATTAGAGATTTCGTAAGATTTATTGATGGCAGACATAGATCTGGAAAAGTGAGTGCTTCTACTTTGTCGGGCTACCTGTCCACAGTCAACTCCTTTTACCGACATCATGCAACAATGGGCGGTTGGGTTATAGAAAACCCTATTGCAAAAACTTTTGATCGGGATAACCCTCAAGCTAATCAAGGCTTTTTAAGGCATGTAATTTCCCCGCTAAATAAAAATGGAATTCATTATTTAAAGAGGAAGAAAAAAAAGAGCTCTATAGATATAAAGTGGATCAGATATCAGGAAGCGCTACAATTTTATAAAGCAATCGGAGAGATATGGAGTACGAATGAAGATCTGATGATTCGTAATAAATTAATCTTTAAATTGTTATATGAATCAGGTTTTAGAATCAGTGAAGTGTTGCACCTGCGAATGGATGATTTTGATTATCCTGATGGCGTCAGAAAAACCGGTAATTTATATTTGGTAGAAAGAGATGAACCCAACCCAGACCGTCAACTAAAAACAGGGGAGAGAATCGTACCTGTATCAAGCGAATTGTTGGCTGAAATAGATAATTACATTATGTATCACCGTCCGGAAAAAGAAGGGGTTCGGCATATCTTCGTTACGCATCACGCAAAGACTAAAGGTGAGCCCGTAAGCCGAACGAGCGTCGAGGACTTTTTTAGAGAAGTATCAGAGTATTCCGGAATTAAGTGTACACCACATGCCCTAAGGCATACCCATGCGTCAAATTTAAAGGAGATGGGTTTAGATCTCACGGTGATCAGTGAAAGATTAGGACATAGTATTGTAACAGCATCGAAATATGGAAAGATGTCCCTAGACACACAGATCATGGCTTTTGAACGTTACCTGGAGACAAAAGGAGAAATGGACCGACTTGAGTAACGTGTCTTACTTAATTGATAAGAAAAATGATGTATGGACTATTCCATCAAAAGAGGATCAAGGGAATTATTACTTTTATTTTGATTTTTTTTCGAATGAATGGATAAAAGAAGAAATAAAAAATTATACCTTGGACTGTTTAGAAGTAGGAAAAATAAAAGCATCATCCTCACACCGGTATAATTATAGTTTACGGCATTTTTTTGAGTATCTTGAGTTCAACGAAATCCAAATTGAGACGTTTGCTGATTTAACACCCAAAATCATCGAAAAATTTATCCATTACTTAATGGTAGAGGTTGAAACATCTTCAACACGAGCTGTGGCCTTATCTGCTTTAAAGCATTTGTTAAATTACGGGGAGATATTTGAGTTGGAGGGTTATCCTAAAATTCATCTGTTTGATCGTACAGCATTTCGAATGTTGCAAACAGAAGACATCTTGAAGAGTATGATTATCCCAGACCCCGTTATGCAGCAGATCAAATCAGCCGCGGATGATTTATTAGCCCAAAAAGATTATGATTTAAGATTGCTAGGTTGTCTTATTATCATATGCATGTACACTGGGATACGTATTTCGGAAGCTCTTATGTTAAATGAAAATAGTATTACAAATGACTTTTTCGGCAAACCGCTACTAGAGGTTATCAGTGAGAAAAATGAAACAGAGCGATATATAGTGGTGAGACAGGAAGTTGTTGATACTATTGAGCTTTTAAAGGAATTATCAGCCGAAAATAGATCTATATTGGGAACAAAACGTCTATTTGTGCATTACTTGCCGAATGCAAAAAGAGCAGAGTACCTATGGCAAGTGACTGCACGATCGTGGCTTAAAAAGAGATTTGTAAGGAATTATGGCATCAGTCATGTTCCGGGGGAGTTATACGAGCTTACTTTTCATCAATTTCGGCATACATTAGCGACGGATATGCTGGCTAATGGAATGAGCCCGACTGAAATTAAAGATTATTTAGGTCATGAGTCACTTCATTCCACAAGGCTCTATGCAAAGGTTCGGAATAGCAAGTTAGTTCAAGCTTATAAGAAACTTGGGTTTATCGGCCTGATTGTAAATAGCTTGGAAGATATTTCAGATCAAGACGATAAAAAAATTAATGAATCGGAAAGACTTATGGCCCAGTTGCCAGATGGTCTCTGTGCCAGACCAATAAAAGAGAAAGTAAGTAACTGTAAACAACCCAATGCCTGCTTATTCTGTCCAAAATTCATAACAACCCCTGAATTCTTAGAAACACATAAAGACCACCTTCAACGGATTAGACAAGATAAGAACTCTTATAAGGAAGAACGCTTTATTGGTACTGATTATTTGATTAACGAAACAGAAGCAGCATTGTTGGATATCATCCTACGTTTGGAGAGGTTTGTGGGCATTGATGGAACAAGGAAACAGACTTCTAACGGAGTATGATCCAAGTCTAAAAGATAAAGACGACTTTCGTTGTGGTAATAGTATGTTCTCTGAGGATGTTTGGGATTATAAAGGCTTTGTTGATGCTCCTCATTGGAATGATGCGAAGTTTAAACTTAATTTTAAGGATCTAGATCAATGGACGTCTATAAAACTTACGGTTAAACAGTACATCGCGGCAGAAATATTATCTGTTGGTTTTAATTCTGTAAAAAGAAAATTAGCTGCATTTAATCAACTTCGTAAATTTCTACTTACACGAGGAGATGTCCTGTCTTTTTTAGATTTTTCTCGGGAAGTACTAATAGGTTATTTTAATTATCTATTAGATGCAAGGAGTGAGCGAGACGATTCTTTATTAAATGGGATGACCATAAAAAAATCCGCTCAAGTAGTAAAAGAGCTTTTACAGAGTGGTTCCATAAAAGGGTGGAGCGTATACCCGAACACTTCTTTTGTTGAGGGGTTATATGAAAAACATATATTAAAGAACAAACGAATAAGGACGGATACTAAGTTTGGCTCAAGTAAGAAAGAATTACCCGAGGAAGAGGTCATGAGTCGGGTTATCGAATTAGCACAGACAGAAGCAGACGTTTTGACTGGCACAAGTATCATTTTGCAGACTCAATTGGGTATACGCATCAGTGAGGCATTGTCGACAAAAGAGGGCTGCATCAAAATTATTGGTGGGGATCCCCACATTGAGTATATCGGGGGGAAAACCAAAAAGGAAAGGATAACCATTCTTAAGCCGGTAAACAGTCTCGTGGTAAAAATGGTGGAGCGTCTTGAAGAGTACACTAGACCTTTAAGATTGCAATCAGGCAGTCCCTACTTGTTTCTTGATTTCCGGGACTACGATCGACAAATTGTTATAGCTTCATTTAGTAATTGGACAAAAAACCGAATTCGACCCTTCTTAGAAAAAAATAATCTTAGGAAAGCGAATGGCAAACTTGTTGATTTATCCAGCCATCATTTTAGGCACCTATTTGCAACTAAAGCAATTGAAGGTGGTATGCCTATACATGTAGTAGCTGATATGCTTGATCATGCTTCTATACAAATGACAGAAACGTATAATCATGCTCAGGAAAAGCTGAGAAAGGTTATGGTTGATGTTTTATCTGGGGAGATGCCCGTGTCTAGTACGAATAAAGTTGTATTGGAGGCACTTAAAGGCCAGCAAAATCCTTTTAAGGGAAAAACAACAGATCAGATGGATAAAATGCGCAGAGCCATGAAAATTGAAATTTTACCACATGGACTTTGCCTTCACCATCCGCTGCGTGGTGACCCTTGTGCCCAGGATGGTGTATGTTTAGGATGCAATTACTTCCTGGCACCCGCCGAGATGTTACCTCAATACGAAGCACGCTTAGCGAGGGTAAATCAAGAGCTTCAGGCAGTTCCTGAAGGAGAAAAATCCATCTATAATTCTAAACTGAGGTATCAAGCTGGCCGCCTACAGAGTTACATACAAGATCTAAGTGCTAAATTGGCTAAAAAACAAATGAAGCTGGGGATTGATGAAGCGGTGGTAGCAAGCAATGAATGAAAACGAACTTACGTTAGCTGAAAGGAATAGACTAAGAACCACTGAGAAGGTTCAGAATGCCCTTGAATCGTTCAAACGTAGTAAGAAGGTTCTCAACATAGCGGAGGTTTCTAAGAAGGCTGGAATAACCCGAAAAACGCTTTATAATCGGGAAGATTTAATGGCATTAGTTCGAGAGTCACAAGCTTTGATTAAAGATAAGACAAAGCCAGATAGAAATAATGAAAAAAAAATGTCCGTACAGGAGAAGCGTTTGCTAGTTCTTCGAAATGAGAACAAACGGCTAAAAGAAGAACAGAAGTTACTACTGGAACAAAATAAAATCCTAACAGAGCAAGCTATCGATCTGCAGCAACGGCAGGTTTCTTTGGAGGAATCATTACTGTTAATTCGACAGGGGAAGGTCACCCCATTAAAACAATCAACGAATTAATTACTCAACTTTCATCTAATGGTCTTTTGCTTCAGGGTGCAGCCACTGGAAATATTCGAAGAACTTTGGTCGAAGGATGATCTCATTGAAGCAGTCCTTACGACAAGTTATGATACATTATCATGGTACTATAAAACCTTGATATATCAACGTTTTTCGCATTTTATGATGGTGCTGTTACACCGTAAATAGTGCCATTAGTGGTCACGCTCCTATAGGATTAGTTTTTTGTTGCCCGTCATATCATTGGTCGTGAATCCATTTCTGTCAATCATTGTTTAATTTGTAGGTAGAATCTTTTCTTGCTTTGGCAATGAACGCGTTCAGTTCATCATGTTGACGCTGATCAAAAGGCTTCTTACTACCAAAGCCATGCTGGAATCGAAGATAGCAAAGTTGAACGTCCTTACTGTTAAGAATGAGTACAGCCGTGAGGAAATACTTGATCTTATTTCTAGATTTGTAATTACGGCTGAGGTCGTTCCGTTTATTACGAAGAAAGACAAACGCGAATCATCTAAAGTTAAGCCGATTATAACTTATGAATTAAGTATATTTGACGACATTACTAGAATATAGTTGTGACTCAAGTTGTTCAACAACGATAGATTGACAAGTAATTCCAGCCAAGCTATGATCATTTTATTGTGGAAATACCGTGCAAGAAAGGGCCGTGAAAATAAACAATCGCTGCCCTTTTTTGATGCGTCCAACAACACTGAATTTTTTTGGGGGGGATTTGTTTTGAGTGAAGAAAAAGTGCCAGTTGTTTTTATCTCATATTGCTGGACAACCAGTGAACACATGCAATGGGTCTTAGATCTAGCCACAAGACTTATGGAGAAATCAGGAGTTGAGGTAATCCTTGATAGATGGCATGGGGTGGTTGGCCATGACAGGTATCAGTTTATGGAGGAAAGTATAAAAAAGGCGGATAAAGTTATCGTTATTTGTGATGAGCAATACTGCCAAAAGGCAAACAATAGGCAAGGGGGGGTAGGAACAGAAACTTTGATCATCACCCCAGATGTGTACCAATACACAAAACAGGAGAAATTCATTCCAATTGCACTAAAGAAAAAAGATAACGGAGATTATCTTCTCCCGACGTATATTAGTTCTCGATTCGCACTCGGTATGACTAAACCTGATGACTTTGAAAGAGATTATGTGCAGTTGGAGAGATTGATTTGGCAAGAACCACAGTTGAAACCACCTACACGTGGTACAAAACCGAACTTTGAAGTCAATACGATTGAAAAAGGAAAACAAGAGCAGGTACCTATTTTAGACACTGATTGCGAGGATGAGAGAGTTGTGTGGTTATTACCACGTGGCTTCTTACTTTATAGAGATATAACGTTCTCTTCAAGTTCTTCGTGGGCTTGTACCGTAGCTTATTATGATTACGATGGGGAATGGAAGCATGGTACTCACTATCATGAGTCATATTCAAGGGGATGGGAAGATAATATCGAAACTCAGTATAGAAAACTCTCGATCCAGAAGTCAGACTGGCAGTGGTGTAGAGCACCGTTAAACTTTCTTCAGGAATTAAGAGAAGTTAGCGAAGTGGTAGATATTAAAGATATGGTCAGTAGTCAGCCATATTCAGTACTTTATTATGCCCCAGGTGAAGAGATACCAATTCCTAAGGTTCCAGATGAATACACATTTTATTATGATACAGGGGATTTACGTGATCTTCAGCATAACATAAGGGAATTGGTTAAGAATGTAAATAACGAGACTACGGAAGAATATCATAAACATGCGGTTGCTCTTAGACAATCAACTTACATTGATTCAATGAAATTCCTAGGAAAAGAGCATCCCTCACTCGCATTTATTAAAGAAATTGTTGATGAATATAACCAAACGCTTTCTAAAAATGAGATTAAAACGTGGCTAGAAAAAATGGAAAGTATTTTAACTACTACTCTGAATCATGAATGGGACGAGTGGCAAAAGGAACTAAAAAGAAAAAAGAAATGAAGATTAACGTTCCTCACTGATTACTATGCGGACTAAAAGAATTGGAAGCAACTAAAAGGTATGAATGATCAACAGGATATTCTCAAATTGGGTACAGAATATCCTGTAATACTGGTAAACTACAACCAACCTTATCTGGGCAATGTTACATAAGGTCAAAACGTTATGGCTGCCATGACTGCCGTAAGGGGGACCGTGCCGGACGAGGCAATCCTAGAGACGGTACGCACCTTTATCGGCGTGGAGTACCGAAACCAGTGGGTGGCAACTGTGGGCGGCGTGCATTATTACAACAATTCAATCGGCTCTAGCCCCGCCCGTACCGTCGCCACCCTGCACGCACACGTGGGCCGAGTGCTTCTGATCGCCGGCGGGAAAGATAGGAAGGTACCGTTTGACGAGATGGCCAGGCTGCTGCCTGATCATGTCAAGGTGTTGCTTGTTGATCGGCGAAGCGGCCAGTCAAATCGAGGCTGCAGCACTCAGAGTGCCGAGTTGCCCGCCTATTTTCAGCTGCGAAGGCCTGGCCGAGGCAGTGGCGCAGACGCACAAGCTGGCCGCACCGGGCGACACGGTGCTGCTTAGCCCTGTTTGCGGGTGGTGACAGCTTCGCTGGTAGTACCCCATGCCCATCAAGCTAAGATGAATCTATACCCCAAAAGCTATCCTTTCTATTTCAAGCATAATTCCATAGAAAAGATGGGTTGCCATAAATTCTATTCCACTTTCTATCAGCGAAGAAATGCATTTACTAGCCCAACAGCTTCACTATCATTTTTCTCCTGCCCAACTTGATCATGTCCCGCATAAGGATTGCAGAAGGTGACTTAAAAACAGTAAAGCGCCTTAAAGCGCATGAAGTTCCTCCAGTCCAGGAAACATT
The DNA here is from genome assembly GCF_025567575.1 of Paenibacillus baimaensis. Taxonomy (NCBI): domain Bacteria; kingdom Bacillati; phylum Bacillota; class Bacilli; order Caryophanales; family Paenibacillaceae; genus Paenibacillus; species Paenibacillus baimaensis. The sequence continues at coordinate 34,253 of NZ_JAOQIO010000016.1, forward strand.
CAGTTTTTGCGACAAATGGCAAATGGCTTGATCGAGGTTTCACTGCGGTTACTATCTATTTCTTAGCGACCACCTTTACTTCTGCGGGAATAAGGTTAACTGGGGGTAATAGTTTACGCTTACTTGATAAAACAGGTAACTTTATTCCGGCAAATTACATTTATAGATTCATTGATCAGGCATCATTTGGATTAATAACTCTGCAGCAAGGGTTTTTGAACCAGAAGTACCACGAATATATCTCAAAGCACTGGAACTGGACCAATCCATTTTTTTTAATTTTCTAACATATTTTACAATAGCATTATAGTCGATATGTTTCTTATCCTCAGATACGCATACAGATAAAATATCTGCACCGGCAATACTCAGAGCATTTAGACATACAATATGTGTAATTCTATATTCTTTATAATCGGACCACTCTTTAGTGTAGTGTTCTTTTAGTGCATTAAAATAAATTAGAACAAGCATAAGTTTTTCTTCTTTTGTAAGATGAAATACATGTGGTGATTTTGTTAATAACTCAACCATTCGATAAAGATTTTGTAAGGTTATATGGCGTCCATTGTTTCTTTTTCCTGTAATTGATGAGATGTTTTGGAAGGGGCTGCCATTTTGCAAAACTAACTCTGTGGAGATCCAACTTAACTCATCAGCATGTCTTTGAAGAAATTTGCTTAAAGAATTCCCTATTGGCTTGCTTTTAGTGTTTATAGTATCAAATAGTTGAATTTCTTCATCTTCATCAAGAAAATGAAATGTAACAAAAGGGATATTCAATTCAGAGTCTGTTTCTTGAATATATAGCTTAATACCACCAAGCCTATGCTGCCCGTCAATGAGCGATGCTTTTTTATTACATAAAAGTCGTCCGAAGTTAGGTCTATGTTTATCATAAGCAACAAATTCCCAGTTTGATTCGGCATTTAATAGTATAGGGGGAAAAAGCGATATATCACCTTTGGATAAATAGTTAGCAAAATCTTTACATCTCTTTAAGTCAACAGGTCGCTGATATCCTTTTCCTGATGAATGATCAAATGGTTTTACATAGTTGAGTGTCAATGCGTTTGTTGCCAATACACTACCCGAGTAGCTTACCTTACCACGTTGTTTATATTGTACTACATTCTCTATAACTAGTTGATGGGGTAATTGATTCACAGTTGTCAGTCTCCTTAGCGAAAGTATCTATGCCTAATAATAGGGTATTATAATGCCCAATATCAAATGGTAAATGGTAGTATTTATCACTTTAACTTATTGCTTGGCTCACCTACTCTGAAAAGGGGAGGTAGTCATGTGCAAAAATTATTAAAACATGTCTCCGAAAGGATACGATTCTATCGTAAGGCTGCAAACTTAACACAAGAGGAATTAAGTGAATTATTGAATATTGATAGGTCATATATCGGGAAGATAGAGCGTGGGGAAGTAAATGCGTCATTAGATACTATTGAAAGAATTGCTTTGGCTTTAAAAGTAGATCCATTTGAGTTGTTCCATAAGCAAAGTAAAGGTACTAATAAAGATAAGCGAGATTTTATTGAAAAAATTAATATTATACTAACAAATCAAAAAATAGAAGAACTAAAGATGTTATATGATGTGATAAGAACAGTTCAATTATATAAAAATATAAAGTAGTCAGTTATACATACAAAATGCAGTCGATATATCCCAGACTTTAAAGTTTTAGACAAATTAATGGGGTGTACTTATCTTGTTAAAAAATCCGCTTCTCAAATCCATTCGCACTAATGCTTTCAGTGATTAGTCTTACTATAATAGGATTACCGATAGGGTCTTTGCAAAAGTAATAATAAAAACCAGTCTAATGTATATTTTATGGTGACATTTGTATTGTCAGAAAGAAAATAATACCCCATCCCAATCTCCAGACGGGGTTTGCTGTTTCAGTTTTGGTTAGACATTGTTCACCCGGCAATTTGATCCCTGATTTTGAATTTGGCTTTGACTTAGCGTCATCTATTCAGCTTTTTTTGCATTTTTCGTGACTCTTTCCATAAGTGTGGTAAAAGGGTAAAAGAGCTTTTCCTGTATTTCGGGCTCATTCAGACTAACATTATGGAACCGTGTAAGAAGTTCTGTAAATCCTAGCTCCCATATCTGTCTTCGCATTTCCTGTGGGTAAAATTTCGAGTCCACTGTGGATGCTAAAGTTTTAAGATAGTCCAGATAAATTCGTGTAAATTCATTGAGGCAATCCTCGTCGACAACAGTAAATTCCTTTCTTAATTTATCTGCACTGGAAATCAGATCTGCGTAGGGTGCATCAAATGCAACCGAATCTTGAGCTAACACACTAATTTCAAGATAAAATTGTTCAAAGGTCGGATGCTTAAAGTTTGTTTGAATTAAAGGAATTGGTTGCAGATGTGATCTCGCACTTAACCGCATTGACTCAAGTCTTCCCCCGCTATTAATTCTCTCGAATACGAACAAAATCTGATCAGGCCCAGAATATGTGCCCGACAGAACCATCCATCGTTTTACGCGGCCTAGTATCGTGATGACACCAATAATTTTGCCAAGCAGTCTCGAATAGTAAATTTCAGCGGAATTGTACTTTACTTCTAAAGAATTGATCTGACCTACGAAAGAAACTACAGTCGAAGCCTCTAACGCAAAGTACTCCCAATTACCACGATCATATCGCGCAAAATCTCTTACTTGGCTCATAAGCTCACTGCTTGCTGTCTGCGGGTCAAACAATGCCATGCACTTGATTAAGGTGTGTGCCGCTGAACGATATTCATCCCGAATGCATAGCGTTTCTTCCACATCTAGTGCCCCCACCGCTTCCTCGACGAAAGCAGAATTACGGATGTGATCATGTATCTTCTCCACATCGTCATCGGTTAATTTGCGCCCGATCTTTTCTTCAATTAAGCCCTTCTGATTTAGAATCAGTTTTCGAGCCTCGCTCTTGCTACTTACATTGGCTCGTATACGCAAACCGCCATCTTCCTGGAGCTCGAAACTCACTTCGGATTTTCGTTTCGGTTTCGCGCCTTTTTCAATAGTATAGTTCGTTTCGGTCGCTATCTTTGGAACTTCCTTGTGTCGCTGCCCTTTGAATTGCCAAGCATTCATCACATATTTGGTGTAGGGTGCGAAAGAGTTGTCTATTTGGGAATAAGCGCTATTGCAAGTATCGCAAATCAACTGGCCTGTTTTATGTGTACCCCCCCAGCAGGAAGTAAATATGTGCTCATGATTTTTCGCTGGAAGCGTACCACTACAATAAATGCATCCGGATAGTAGTTTTGCCTGAAATGGTAAATCTGTTTCGCTAGTGAAATGATTCATGTTCATATCGCTCCCCGCCTATGAAGGCCTTCTATCACTTTTATTTATAAGTATATTACAAATATACAGTTCCCTCCAGATCCCTGTATTACTCTAATCTCCCGTCAATAGAAACAAAAGACTAGCAATATACATGATATGTTTGCACCTACACGGCCTTAAATAGCATTCTTATAGCCCAGCCCCTTAGAAATTGGAAATTATGTAGCTTCCAAACAATGATGGTGGGGTCATTTACTGTTGCTAAAGCACTACACTATGTTAGACCGTGACTCCTTATCTATCAAGGAATGCCGGTCACTTTTAATTGGCTAAAACAGAATGATTTAGAAACACGGCAACAAAACTATTTAAGTGTTGAGTATTAAGGATTTTAAACCTTACAGAGAACATTTTCGTTTAAGAGGTTAGTAACGATAACAAGGAAAACAAACAACAATCGTCACTAAAAATATGGTATGCTAAATATTGACAATATACGAGAAATTGTGAAGTTTTTATACTTTATTGATGTAGGTGGTCTTTGTATGAATGGATCTATTCTATCAAAATATTATAGGCAGATTACCCAGGAGACAAGGAGAATTGGAGATCTTAAGAAATGTGAATTTCATATTCATACGCCTGTTTCACATGACTATCAGTTAATAGAGGGTTCACTCTATAAAAGGCTTGCTGAAGAGGAAGTCATTAATTATGCTTGGGAAATAAATTATTTTAATAATGAACAACGAGAACATATGTTAAACCATGTTGAAGCTGGATTATTTAAATCAGAGGTCTATCTAAAAAATTTAGCTTCAACACCATACGAATCCTTTAAGGAGTATCTGGCATATAAATTAATAGCTCATTCACTTTACATAAAAAATATAGAGGTCGCTATTATATCTGATCATAATACTATTTTAGGTTACCATAAACTTAATGCAGCGATCAGTGAGTATTTCATTGAAAGGTATAAGGGAAAAGAAGAAAAAAGAAAGTGTATTCATCTTATGCTGGGAGTTGAGATTACATGCTCAGAACAAATTCACTTAATTGGATTATTCGATTCCAATATGCATCGACAAGTTCAAAAATTAATAGATGATAATATAATATCAGCCGAAAGTGGCACATACGAAACTTGCTTGTCTATGTTAATGAAAATAAAAGAAATCGGTGGCATGGGATATATCGCCCATATTAATTCTACGGAAATTAGAACAACAGGTCTATATAAACAAACATTATTTGGACACCCTGATTTAAATATTATCGGATTAACAAATAAAGAAACATATCAGCGTGAACTAAGTAAATTAAGATCTTTTAATGTCAGCAATCCCGATGAAAAATTCTGTTTCGTTTATGAAGGTGATGCTCACACATTAAATCAGATTGGTGTTAAAAATACATGGATAAAATTAAGTGATATTAGTTTTTCGTCCTTAAAAAAGGCATTTTTAAATCATAAATTTTGTGTTTTTATAGATAAGCCGATTATTACAGATAAATATATTAAAGGTTTATTGATTGAACCGGGTCAAAATGGTTATTTACAAGGAAGAGATCAAACGAATTTTGCAATTGAATTTTCCCATGACTTGAATTGTGTGATAGGTGGTAGAGGGACAGGGAAAAGTACGCTCCTAACGACTATGGAGGTTATTTTCACGCTTGAGGTAGATTCAGATGAAAAGTTGAGGTTTATTTGTAGGAATAAAATGATCTGTATTATTTTTTATTATCAAAACAAAGAATTCTTTTTGAGGTTTATCCCTCAAACAGACAAGGCAAATCCATTTTCAACGGGAGTTCATTTCTATTCGGAAAAAGCTTTTATAGAATACAGGCCTAATTCCGGAAAAATCGTTTTAGGACATCATTGGAATGAACTTTACGAAGTTTCTCAAACTGAAGCAAATAATTTAAAGTTTGAAATAATAGAAGAAGAAGAAAAACTAACTATACTGAGAGCCTTTTACCGAAAGAGTTACTCCATTAATCATATTGTTAATGAAATCAATCATGGTAAGATTGGTTATTTTATTCGAGAGGCTATTTTCAACGGATTGCCCTTTGAAGCAAAGAATAATTTCTTGAGAACAATTCAAACGATAAATAAACAACAACTTAGGAGTTTTTTAAGAAAAGAATTACCTTTTTTAAACGATAGGATTGAAGCTCGAAAAAGTGATGTTATTCAAAAATTAAAAGAATTTAATTTTCTTTATGAGCGACATCTTCAAATTATTTATTCTCCTAATCAAAAAAAGGTTTCTTATTTTATTGATCCTTTAACAGAGGGGTTCAAACGGGAAAGCTACTTTCCAGCTATAAAGTTTACATGGGGTGATGCGGAAAGGTTTATTGAGGCTGCTGTCCAAAAACTAGGTTACTTAGAGCTTTTGATATTACTTTTGAACGATAATTTTAGAGAGATTGAAAAAAATCTCAGTATAAGTAAATTTGTTTCGAACTCAGGAATCTCCTTTAAGGATATAAACGAGGGAAGAGAACCGGTAAACACCAGTAATGTACACAATATTTACAAAATGATTAAAAACAAATTAACAGAAGATAGGACCAGTTTGGAAATAAGCTTTGGTAGATTTCTTGAGATCACAGACGATTTCTCATTAGTTTTTAATGTTAATTCAAAAGAATTAGTCGGATCAACTGAAACTAACATGAAGGAAATCAGCCAGTTATCGCTTGGACAGAAAGTTGTCGCGATATTAACATTTCTTTTTGAATATGGTAAATTCTCTCACGATAATACTCCACTGATTATTGATCAACCTGAGGATAATCTTGACAACCAATACATTTATAAAAACCTTGTAAAGAGCTTGAGGCTGATCAAAAATAGTAGGCAAGTTATTATTGTTACACACAGTTCAACAATAGTAACAAATGCTGATGCGGAACAGGTTATTGTTTTAGAGTCGGATAATAATAAAGGTTGGGTAGAGAAATCGGGTTATCCCAGTAATGCCGTAATAATGAAGCACATAATAAATTATTTAGAAGGAGGAGAACCTTCATTTAAACATAAGATGGACATGTATGGAGCAATTTTAAATAGATAATTTGAGGATAATCAATAATTTGCTAAATTGAAGCTAAAGTCCATGTCAACACCGTCTTTAGAAGTACATCTCTTTGCTTATTTCATTTCCCGGATCGCACTTTCAGCTAACGGCTGTGCTTACCGGTTTGAATTAAAGATAATATCATCAGTAAGACGACTTATTAATGCTCATATGGAAATTCCGATAATATTCAGATTTTTATGATATAGTTTTTCAATAAAATATACATATTTAACCAATGAAAGAAGGGTGTTATATGGAACTTACAAGTGTAAGGATAATTAATTTCAAGTCCATTGATGATAGTAACGAAGTAACTATAGACCCCCTGACCACAATATTAGTTGGGCAAAATGAATCCGGAAAAACAGGTTTTTTACAAGCACTCTATAAATCTAATCCAGTGGAATCAAATATATCGTATAACGTTACAGAAGAATATCCTAGAAAAGGTTTAAATGTATACCAACGTGAACATGCAAATGACCCGGCAGTCGTATGTGTATTGAAATACGAATTAACAAAAAGCGAAATTGAAAATATAAATAACGATTTTGGTTTTAATTTACTTGATACATTTTCATTCTCATGGAGTAGAAAATATAATGGATCTGGAACAGTTGATATGAATGTTAACGAAAAGCCCTATATTGAATACAAATTGAAAAATGGTAATCTCTCCTCTGAAGTTGAGGCAACAGTGAAATTATCAAATTCAATACCCGACTTAATTAGTAAGCTCGAAGCGGTTGAACTAAAAAGCGATGAAATGGAATTTCTTCAAGAAATAAAGGGAATGTTTGATAAAACACCTGCCTCATGGAGGAATCTCACTCTTGCCCATTACATTTGGTCTGAATATATCAGCCCTAAGATTCCTAAGTTTTTATATTTCGATGATTATCGGTTATTGCCTGGGAAGATAAATCTTCCAGAGTTAATCAGGCGTGTCGATGCCAATCAAAATAGTAATCAAGTTCTATCTGATGAAGACAAAACTGCTTTAAGCCTGTTAGAAATAGCAGGGGTAGAACTTGTTGAACTGACAAGTACAAGCGGATACGAGAATGTAAAAGCAAAGTTAGAGGCTATATCAAACTCTATTACAGATAAAGTGTTTGAATATTGGAGACAAAACCAAGAATTAGATGTAGAGTTCGATATTAGGGAAGACCCAAATGACCAAGCACCATTTAACAATGGAAATAATCTATATATCCGAATCCGTAACCGACGTCATAGAGTAACGGTTCCATTCAGTCAACGGAGTAAGGGATTTATTTGGTTTTTTAGTTTTATTATTTGGTTTGATTGTATTAAGCAGCAACTTCAAACAGATCGAGATTTGATACTTTTATTAGACGAGCCGGGTCTAAGTTTACATGCGTTAGCACAAAACGATTTTTTGAGATATATAGATAATTTGGCGAAAGACCATCAAATCATATATTCGACACATTCACCATTCATGGTACCTAAAGAGAATTTCAATCAAGTAAGAATGGTTGAGGACAAGATAAAAGAAGGCACAAAAGTTACAAGTAATGTTTCATCGTCAGATCCAAAAACACTTTTTCCATTGCAAGCTGCACTGGGCTATTCTATAGCTCAGAATTTATTTATCTCAAAGAAAAACCTTCTTGTGGAAGGTCCTGCAGACCTTATCTATCTAAAATTCTTTTCGTCATTATTTGAAGCAAGTAATAGAACTTATATAAATCCAGATATAACTATTGTTCCAGTTGGAGGCCTTGATAAAATCGTATCATTTGTTGCACTTCTTGGCGGAAATCAACTTATGTTTGCTATATTACACGACTACAATAAAAAACCCGATGCAAGATTAGAATCTTTAGTGAAAGAAAAACTTGTCACGAACAAACAAGTTCTAAATTTTGCAATGTATCGAGATTCACAAACTATTACGAAGTCAGGTTCAGCTACACCCTTATTTAGTAGTGACATAGAGGATATGTTGTCGCCGAAACTTTATATGACTCTATTTAATTCGGCCTATCGTAAGGAGTTAAATGGTGTTGAATTGAAGGAACCCGACTTACCATTAGGAGATCGTATCGTAGATCGGATAAATAAATTTTTACAGGTGAATGCTATCAACCTTAGGCCCTCTGGTGGATTTAATCATTATCTGATAGCATCTCATTTAGCCTCTAAGCCGTTACCAATAAGCAAGATTGATGCAAAAACTTTGAGTCGCTTTGAAAATATATTTACTGATATAAATAAGTTGTTGGATAGTGATTAATCAATATTTTGGAGACCCGCTTTGTTTTAAATCTAATACGATATTAAGGTGTTGTTCTCCACAAGTGTATAAATATTTAACTTGAGTCTTGCTATTTTCTGATTTTGGACCGCAATATATTTGCAAGACTCAAATTAGTAATAAAATAATTTTTTGGTGAGGAAAAGAAAATGAATTTAAAAAAAGGTTTGAAAAAAGGCTCTTGCGGAAATATATTGAAAAAATCTGCCAAAGATATTGGATGGTCTTTATGTGTTGGTGCAGGTATTTCCCGACCTGCTTTTTCAGACTGGGGAACCTTGGTAAGAAAACTAATTAGTCGGATTGATGGAGATGATAATGCCAACAAAATAATAAAGCTTTTAGAGGAGTTTGGACCAGATGCGTTAATTCAAGCAGCGTGTAACATTTTAGATTTATCCGTAGAAGAATTTTCTATATTAATCTCAGAACAGCTTTACGGAGATATAAAGAATCAAATGGAAAAAAATGAGTGGAAAATATTTTCAAAGGCACTATCAGTAACTTCTCCTGCAGAAATGAAAAAAGAACTATGGTTGGAGACTATAAATATAATTGAGAAGTATTTTAAAAACACAAGTGCTTATCAAATAGCAAAAGTAATTGCACCAATATTAGGAGAAGAATTAAAACCAAATGCAATATTATCTTTTAATGCTGAACCATTATTATTTACATTAATTAATTCTTTTTTATGTGAAAGGTTTAACTTTGATCCAAATACTAAAAAATATATGGATTTTGTTACAAGAAGTATCTCTAACAAAAATAAAGACAGATTAACTTATACCTTTTGTCATGGTTTTTTACCTATACCAAATCAAATACAAAAAAGAGGCCTTGTATCCATTGATAAGTTAGTATTTTCTGAAAATGAATATCTATCTTTAGCGAATAATTCATATTCTTGGCAATCTTCGACATTTTATAATATATGTTCTTCTCAGCCTGTTGTATTTATAGGAGTATCTTTAACGGATCCCAATATGCGCAGATGGCTGGCATGGATACATTTTAATAGAACAAACGAATTATTTACTATTAAGGGAAAAAGTATTTCTAGTACTACTCATTTTTGGATGAGAAAAGTTCCTGACAATTTAGAGGAAATCAAATGGATTGAGGCAACAGTTGCCCATTTAGGAGTAAGATTAGTTTGGATTAATGATTGGTCAGAAGTTGGTGAAACATTACTGGAAATGCTGGGAGGCACTTGAAAATTAAGTAAGTATATTGTAAGATAATATCAATAAGACGGTTCTACTCGATTCCCGAGCCTCGCACATTATCTTGTGAGGGCCTGGTGGATAACCGAACATTGTTCGGGACTCGGGTAGAACCGTTTTTTGTGCTGCAATTTACAGATGCATATTTATACATTAACATACAAATACTCAAAAATTGTTCTAACGAAATTTTGTGATTTTGATTAAGATTATACACGAACATATAAATAGTACTATTTATCGCTGAAAATATAAAGATTATACGCATATGACCAGTCATAATTGCCATTTTAGAAGGTGAATTTATGTGTAATCTAGATTATGTCATAAAATCGTTGATGTATCAAGCTTTTGAGGTGTTACACAGTGTGTAATCTAGATCAGTGAATTCAAGACTTAGATGTTGATTATCGTTGGAAAGATAATATGTGTAATCTGTGTAATTTGGATGAGAGTATAGCCGAGTAGAGAACCGTCATGGTGTGTGCAACTCGTAGAGTAGTGCTGCACCACCTTACGGTGAACTAGCGGAATGGCGCCCACGACTTGATGAAAGGATGAAAAGCATGAGAAAATCGGTGTTTATATCAAAGCTAAATGAATTGTTCGGAGAAGATGAGGATGTGGAGATCTATTTCGATTCCCACGGCTGTTCCCCTACAATCACGAAGTATTTTAATGTCTACGTCGATACAGATGGCGACGCAATAATAAAACCAGATTGAAGGTCAAAGAGAACAAGTAGCTAGCTGATCCCAATCGTGATGGAGAACGGTACCTCTTAATGAGCTACCGCCAAATTACTCACAGATACGGATAATTGAACAGTGAAGTGATACTATGACTAGGATTATACACATATCACCGGTCATAATTGCCATTTTGACGTAGAAAGGACTGAATAAACGAATGGGTTTTCAAAGAAGAGATAACAATAGCGAAGAACGTGGCGAACGCAAATTTGGCGGCCGTAAGGGTGGCAAAGGCGGAAAACGTCGTAAAGTATGTTACTTCACTGTGAATAAAATTACTCACATTGACTATAAGGATATCGAAACTCTGAAGAAATTTGTTAGCGAACGTGGTAAGATTCTTCCACGCCGTGTAACAGGTACTTCTGCTAAATACCAACGTGCATTGACAATTGCGATCAAACGCTCGCGTCAAATCGCATTGCTGCCATACACAACGGAATAGGCAACGATTCCCCAAAAAAAGCTGTCCCCAAGTCGTAATGACTCGGAGGCAGCTTTTGTGTTTTTTACACATATGAAGGACGTAGGATTGAGTTTTTATAACAGGATTTTACTCGGTACAACCCCAAACTTCTTTTTGAAGCATCTACTGAAATAATAGGGATCGGCATAACCTACACTTTGTGAAACGTCGACGATCTTGAGCGATACCGATGTTCCATGAGGAACATCCTTCAACAATTCCATGGCCTTATCCAGCCGCACATCTGTCAAAAATTCAATAAAGGATTTCCCTGTTTCCTTCTTGAAAATATGGCTTAAATAACTCGGATTCACGGATAATTCCCGCGCGGCTTGCTGCAAGGTGACGGACTCCTGCGAGAACTGCTTTTCGATATATTCTGTTGCTTTGATCACAATGTCAGAGCCTCTACGGCGCGGCAGCTGATCATCCAGCTCTCTAAATACAATGTCATCAAAAAAAGTAACAAGCCACTGCTGCATACTGGTGACGGTCTCCAGACCATGCATTTGCCGAAACAAAGGGTGGCGGTCTGTCATCCAGCCTATAGGAAGAGTCCCACCTTGCTCCAGGATGGCTGTGTTGCCCAGAGAAATACATTCCATCAAAACAAACAACGCCGTTTCTTTACTGGCACGATTGTTGATAAGCTCCATACAGCTTTCATCGACTTTAAGAACCACTTCTTCACGATTTCTTTGACGAATGACCCTAAGCCATTCAACCCGGTTCAGAGGTGGGGAAAATATGGTATCCTCTGAGTTGATATGATCATGGGTATAGGCAATAACCTGATTGCCCCCATTGATGAACTTTTGCTTTAAAGCATGAACACTTTCTGAATAGGAAAGGTGCACCTGACTCAAGCTTTCATACGTTTGACCAAAAGCCAAAGTAATGCGAAGCTTCATTCTATGATCAATAAAGGTTCGGGCATGCTCGCAAAGGGTGTAAAGCTCGGAGTCTGTAATCTGTTGGAAACCGGTCAAAACAACAACGTGGTTGTCCTCCCCATCAATGACCTCACAATAAGCTCCGCCTGTCTCCAGACTTTCCTGTAAAATATTTTTGACCGCAAATCGCCAAAGCTGGCGCTCTTCCTCTTTGTTAAACCGATGGTTCAAGTGATCAATCTCTGCCACAATGACTACATAAATAGGACTTATAGGAATGTGATAGTACTCGGCTTGACGCTCTAGTATTTCCGGTTGAACGGAAGGCTCATGAAGTAAAAGCTGCCGGACAAACTGATCCTTGATAAGAGGCTTCGCTCGCTCAGCCTGCTCCTTCAGTGTTATCAAATAGTCGGTGTCTTCCAATTCCCGGTCCAGATCGCCACGAATTTCGACTAATGCTTTCATCAGTTCATCTTCGTCGATCGGCTTCAGCAAATAGTAAGAGGCTCCTAAGCTTACAGCCGCTCTCGCATACTCAAAAATATCATAGCTTGTAATAAAAATGACTTTGGCCTCGATGCTTGCGGTTCTTAATGCTTCAACAAAATCGAGTCCTGTAATACCTGGCATGTTAATATCAACGATAATTAAATCATAATGATGGTTGTGCGCCAATTCCAACGCCTGGGAGCCATTCTCAGCTTCATCCTCAATCACATATCCGAGCTGAGTCCAATCGATTAAATGGATAAGAAGCTTGCGAAAATAATACTCATCGTCCACAATCATTACGCGATAACAGTTAGATGTCATGAACTCTTTACAGACCTTTCTGGAATTCCTTTTTTGTCGAAAGCAAGAGGTATTCTCAGCTGCACTTCCACACCTGATCCAATGACCGAAGAGATGCTAATGCCATAACCCGGGCCATATCGGAGCTGAATACGTTCTTGTATATTGCGGATACCAAAGCTGGATAAATCAAGCTGGTTCTGTTCTCGATGCCATATATTGGCTAGCAGTTCCTCATTCATACCCTTACCGTTATCCTTGATGACAAAGCATACAACGTCCACGCTGTCCTTGGTTTCAATGAACCCCGATATTTCGCACAATGCACCTGTCTGCTTTTCTCTTAATCCATGTTGAATCGAATTTTCGACGAGCGGCTGCAGAAGCATATTCGGTATGCGGCAATTTTCTATCTGGCTATCAAAGTCAATTATATAATCGATATGACTGTATCTGATCGTTTGTATATATAAGTAGCTTTCCAGGTGCTTCTTTTCTTGTATGACAGGGATAAGCTCCTGGCCTTTATTGAGCGACATTCGGTAAAAGTCACCCAAAGCTTTGACTACCTTACTGATGTCATGTGCCTTCGTCATCAATGCCATGGAACGAATCGTTTCCAAGGTATTATACAAAAAGTGAGGTTTAATCTGTGAGTACATCAATCGGAGCTCCAAGCTCCTTTTTTGCTTCTCCTCTTGATTCACAGTGTCCATAAGCCCTTGGATCTCTCCAACCATATCATTGAACTTATAAGCGAGCTGACCGACTTCATCTTTAGAAGTGATGGGTGATCGTGTGTCCAGCTTACCATTCCCAACAGCCATCATGGCTCGGCTTAACCTGACAATCGGCTTCGTAATCCAATTAGAGAAAACAATCGAAAGGACCAGGGCAAACAATAATCCCAGTGCGCCGTAACCCAAAATAAACAGGGTGATTTTCCACTGATCCTTCATGAGCGCTTTGCTGGGCACCTCATAAACGATACGCCAATCCTTTTTACTCAAGACCTTGGAGGAAATAATTGTTTGTTCTTTGCCGTTATCGAAGATTTGCGAGCTGTTGTCATTGCTGAATATCATTTGTAATTTCTCTGTATCCAAGGTGGTCTGCAGTAAGCCCGGATCATTTGAAGAGATGATGGTACCGTTGGTGTTAATAATCATCAGCTTGCTCGATATGCCTTCTTCATCGTTGCCATATAGCTTGGACAATTTACTCTCATCCATATTGATATAAATATAACCCAGAGGGATACCGTTGCTAATATTAATAATTCGTCTCCCAACGGCGAGCAAATTAATATGTTGAGCATTGACAAGAAAGGGGCTCTGGAAGGTTTCAATCCACACCGCTGATCCTTTTGCCTTGATAAGCTGCTCTCCCGGATAGATAGAAAGGTTGTTCTCGGTAACATTAGTTAAATTGTTGGTATAGTAGGTTTTATTTCCTTGAATCGACTGGATGACGACAGAATCAATGTACGGGCTCGATTCTACCAATGAAGTTAATCCTACATACATCAGTTGAATGTCTTCGAGGCTTTGTGGATCGGTACCGTCTGAATTCAGCACGGACTGGTAGGGCTTATTAATAATAGCCAGCTTGGAATAATTCTCTATATTATTAAATAATGTATTGATCGTGTTGGTAATTAACTCCAGCTTATGGTCGGAGCTGCGAAGGGCACGTTCCATGACCTGATTAAGTGTCATATTGTATAGAGTGATCGTAAGAAAAAGAATGCTGGGCAAAATGATCAGTATATTAATAATCTGAATTTTTTTTCGAATCGGCATGTCCTGAAAATATGTGATTGCTTTAATAAAATCCCCACCCATAAACGATATGCAGGTAAATCAAAGAGGAGCTACCTATCATGCTCCTCTTTCTGTATTCGGTAATCTATGCAGTTATCCTTTAATGTCACCTATCCAATAGATGGTATTGTCTATTTTAAGATAGAGCCAGCTGTAAAGCTTTTCTCCATTTGTTCACTAAAGTAAATATAAATGAGGATCAAAGGAATGGTCGAGATTAACATGGCTGCACATAGCGGCCCCCACTCCACACTATACTCTCCACTAAAATTCATTAAGCCCAAGGGGAGCGTACGGAGTGAAGATTTTTGAATAAAGGTGGCGGCCATAAGTAGTTCATTCCATACATGGAGGAATGTAAAGATTCCGACAGATGCAAGTGTCGGCTTCAAGAGGGGAAGTACGACCTGGAAAAAGGTGCGAATAATCCCGTATCCGTCGATGAATGCGGCTTCCTCCAATTCCTTGGGCAAGCTGCGCAAAAAGCTTGAAAGAATAAATATGCCTATCGGAATATTGATAGTTATGTAAGGAAGAATGATCGACAATTGTGTCTTTAGCAACCCGAGATTTTTCAACAGTATAAACAGCGGCACCAATGTGGCATGAATCGGAACCATGACGCCAGCAAGCAAGATGAGCAGCAATATATTACTGAACTTAAACCTCATACGCGTAAGCGCATAGGCCATCATAGAGCTAAGCAATAGAACGAAAAATACGGTGATGACACCAACAATTAAACTATTTAAAAAGTTCTCGCCGACTTGCCCTTGAATCCAGGCAGATGAATAATTGCTGAACAGCCACACTTTAGGAAGGCTAAATATGCCGCCTAGTTGTATTTCGGAATTATTTTTAAACGAAATCAAGACTAACCAGGCTAAAGGAATCAATTGCAGCAGAGCGATAATCACCATAATCGTATACACACTTAGCTTCTTAACCGACTTTGAATTATGAGCCCTTCTCCGAGTGGAAGTAAAGGATGAAGAATTGGTTTTTTCAATTATCATATTGCATAAATCCCTCCTACAATCGAGCAACACTTCTGGAAAATAGTTTATTGATGAGCCAAGCGATTCCCATGCACTGGATTACCAGAAAAACAGCCAACGCACTTCCATAACCAAAATTCATTTTCAGGAATGCTTCCTGGAACATGCGCAGGGCGATAACCGTCGTACTATTGTCAGGCCCGCCGCCTGTCATGACATAGATTTGCTCGAATACTTTGAGAGAACCGACTACGGATAGAACCACATTGACTTTGAGTACATCGGCCAAAAGCGGGATGGTAATGTGATACACCAGCCTCCAGCTTGTAGCACCATCCAGTTTGGCAGCCTCGTAAATCTGTTCGGGGATGCTCTGAATACCTGCGTACATAATCAGCATATGGTACCCGATGTAATGCCAGACAAGGACAAAAGCAACCGCATAGATCGCTGTATGACTATCGCCCAGCCATAGCTGTGCCCATGATCCTAATCCGATGGCTCGGAAGAAGCTGTTGATTAAACCAATGGTAGGGTCGAACATTTTCCCCCACATCAAGCTAACCATCGTGGTCGACATGATAACAGGGAAGAAATAGATGTTACGGAACCATTTGCTTCCTTTAACCTTTCTGGAAACGAGCAGTGCCAATACAAAGGCTGACGGAAGCTGGAAAAGCAATGAGAAAAAAACGAAAATCAAGCCATTTTTGAACGCTTTTACAAAATTCGGATCGTCAGTCATCATCTTCACGTAGTTATCTATTCCGATAAACTTCATGGGGGTTACGCCATCCCATTGATGCAAGCTGTAATAGACCGTTTGGGCAACAGGGTATATAAAGAAAACCGTGAACAAGAGTAAACCAGGCAATAAAAATAAACTTAGCACCCAGCGGTTCGATAAAGCTTTTTCCATGTAAATCCCCCTCTACAATTCTAGACATGGTAAAAGAGGCACTACCGAGGTATAAGTGCCTCTCAACATTCATCTATCGTTTTTTCATAATTTGTTCCATTTTTTGAGTAAACTCGGCAGCGGATAACGTTCCTGTGTAGAGCTTTTGATTCAGATCGCGATATTCATCCCCTACAGCGGCCGGTACCGTGTCATACCAATACGTTTGAATAAATTTGTAGCCTTTGTAATCGTCCAAATATTGGGCATACGATTCGTTGATTTTTTTATCCGGCTTAGCTTCTGTATTCGCATAGGAAGGCTGACCTGATTTGACGAGCTGATCGTTAACTTTCAGAGAATATCGGATAGCGAATTCCTTCGCTTTTTGCAGCTGCTTGGATTGAACGTTGACGAATAAACCGTAAGGTGCGTTGTTCCGATCTCCTGTATTGGAGCTAAATGGATCTTTGGCTGCTCCGGTTTGTGGGAATTTGATATATCCGAGATCGTCTCCAAGGGAAGGGATCGCTTTTGCAAAAATCCAGGAGCCATTCATGATCATCAACGCTTTACCGCTATAAAACATTTCACGCGCTTCAAGGTCGCTATTTCCTAAAAATCCAGGTTGAAATGCCTTCTCGTTGACTAACTGAATGATTTTCTGAGCAGCATCCTCGAAAGGTTTATCGGTGAATTTAACTTCGCCTTTTTGCGCTTTGCTGTAAGCGTCTACGTCCTCTCGTAACACGAGCGTATTATAAATCAAATCTCCCGGCCAACGATCCTTCCCGCCTAAAGCAATGGGAACGATATTTTTGGAGTTGGCAACCTTGATGACATTGACAAGCTCTTCCCACGTTTTTGGAGGTTGAAGACCCATTTCCGCTAACAGTTTTTTATTGTAAGCTAACACCTCGGATTGCTCTGAACGGTAGGGCATGGAGTAAACGTTACCGTCAGCTTCCTTAATCAGGCTGCCGTTTAAATATTTGGATTCGAGCCCGGTCGATTTCAACACATCGTTTAAAGGCGCGGCCATTTTTGAATTCAATATTAATTCTCGTTCGGATCTGCCGTTATATTGTCCGAATACATCTGGCAGCTCATTGGCTGCAACAGCGACTTTGATTTTGGTCTTGTACGTTTCCGGATTAATGAACTCATAATTCAATTTCAGGTTCATTTCTTTGGCTACCTCTTCGGCTGCCGGCTTAATATAATCGGTCGTATCAAACATCCATAAGGTGAGTGCTCCACCTTCTTGAGCTGGTTTCTTTCCACCATCCGTGGACGCTTCAGGTGTATTACCACATGCCGTAAAAATAAGTGTGCTGCTGCATATCAACAGCGGTAATAACATTTTCTTTTTATGATTCAAGTTGATTCCCCCTAAGGCTAATGATGATTTTCGTTCGTTTACTGTTCAAATTATAGTCATCCTGATATTTAAATTGAATGGAATATTTTTGGGCTCGCTCGTAAATATTTTGTTCGTTTTGTTTGGAAGCATAGCTGCAATCGAGCTTTATTTTATAAAATCAATAAAAAAAGCCGTGATATACACGGCCAAGGTTTATATATGAGGTTACTATTTGAGTGCAATCTTGAGCGTCATCTTTATGGTATCATCAGAATCTCGCGAAGCTCCTGCTCTGTTAACGTAGATAAAGCCTCTTGTCCAGGCTGGATGACTTCGTCGATCAGATTCTTTTTCTTCTGTTGAAGCTCATACATTTTATCCTCGACGGTGCCCTGGGTGACGAGACGAATCACCTGTACAACGTTTTTCTGCCCAATTCGATGTGCCCGGTCGGCTGCCTGCTGCTCCACAGCGGGGTTCCACCACAGATCGTAAAGGATTACCGTATCGGCTCCAGTCAGATTCAGTCCAGTACCGCCTGCTTTTAACGAAATGAGAAACAGATCGCGTTCGCCCTCGTTAAATCGATTGCACAGCGCTACGCGCTCAGATGCAGGTGTGCTGCCGTCGAGGTAGAAATGCGGTAACCCTTGATAGCCGAGCTCCCGTCGGATCAGACCAAGCATTTCGGTAAATTGGGAAAAGACGAGCATTCGTTTTCCCGCACTCCGGCATTCCTCAATGATTTCCATAAGCTGCTCGAATTTGGCGGAGCTTCCGGTATAGCCCTCGACAAACAGCGCAGGGTGGCAGCATAGCTGGCGAAGCCGAGTCAAGCCGGCAAGGATTTTGATCCGGTTTTTCTGAAAGCCTTTTTCGTTCAAATGCTTCACGGTTTCCTGCTGCAGCTTGGCCAAATAGGCGACATACAACTTCTTTTGCTCCGGCAATAGCTCAGAGGCTTGCAGCGATTCGATCTTATCCGGCAGCTCCTTAAGCACGTCCGTCTTCAAGCGGCGCAGCAGGAAAGGGCGAACCCGCCTCGCGACAACTTCTCTCGGTAATTCATTAAATGCTTTGCGGCTTGGGAAGAGCTCGGGAAATACAGCGTCAAAGATCGACCATAATTCCTCCAGCCTGTTCTCCACAGGTGTCCCAGTAAGCGCAAACCGGTATACGGCCTGAATTGCTTTGACTGCCTTTGCCGTTTGCGTGGTATGGTTCTTGAAAACCTGTGCTTCATCCAAAATCAGCGTATGAAATGAAAGCTGGGCATACAGCTCGAGGTCCCGGCGCAATAATGGGTAGGAGGTAATGATGACATCTACCTGAGACTTGGGTGTAACCTTTAGTTTATTGCTGCGTTCTTCCTTGCTGCCGTCCACAATAACAGCACGCAGCTCGGGTGCGAATTTCTTAAGCTCATTGTGCCAGTTATAAATCAGCGATGCAGGGGAGACGATGATCGCAGGCTGCTGTCGATTACGAATCTCCGGAAGCATGGATAGAATAAATGCGATACTTTGCAGCGTCTTTCCGAGTCCCATATCATCGGCCAGAATGCCACCAAAATGGTAGTGGGCCAACGTCCGTAACCATTGATACCCATAGTGCTGGTAATCTCGCAGCACAGAAGACAGGCTGTCGGGCACAGGGAAATCCAAATGGTCCGGGTTGCGCATATTTTCCAGCAGTCGACGGAACGATTTGCCGAGCTTAATGGCATTGCCTTGTCTGGGTGAGTCCAACAAATGCATGCCGCGGAGCACAGGCAGCCGTATGTTCGGTCCCGACAAATCGGCTTTCTGGATACCGATTTCGTTCATGAAGCGAATGATTTCCTGAAACTCCAAGCTTTCGAGCGGAAGCAGGGAACCATTCGGCAGGCGGTAATACTTATGCTTCTCCTCAAGGGCCTGTAACAGCTTGCGAATATCCGATTCAGGGATTCCTTCCATCTCAAAGCGGAATTCGAGCCAATCTGTCCGTTCATTCATATCCACGGTTACTTTGGGAGCAACAGGGCCGCTGTGAAGCCTTGCCTTTACGGCAGAGGTCGCGTATACATCAAGAAGTTTTTCAAGCTCAGGGACGGTATGATACAAAAACTCGTACTCCGAATCTTCGTCATCCATAAAATACCCGGCATCGGTTTTGGCAAAAGGGGACTGCTCCATTAGCTCCAGAATGCGTCGCTCCTGCTCGCCGTCCCGCATCAGAATCTGGTCAGAACCGCGCACGGGGCCAGTTGCCTCCAGAGGGTTGATAACAATATCACCATATTGAAATTCCAATCCGGCCAGCAGTCGCGATTTGACCCGATCCAAATAAAGCTTGGCTTGTAGAGACAGATATACAATACGCTCGGAAATAGTATGGGCAATGTTGACGCTGCCCAGCTTCATGAGACTCGGGATGACCTTTTCCATAAAAGCTTCCATATGCTCCTGTGGAATCTGAATGTGGCGGTTACGAGAGTCGGCTAGTATGTGCTTCAATTCTGAAAGCCGCTTGATTGAATCCGGCTGCAGCTTCAACAGCTTTCCTTCGGACAAGACAAGACCATAGGCTTCCATGACGGTCAAAGTCTCCATCCCTCGAATGTCCAGCTGGTAACCTTCTGTCTGTGCCTGATCGAACTCAAATTGGAGCGGGATGGGCTCGTCCGATAGATGAACACCTTCAAAGACGCGGTCACCCTGATGGAGCTGTACACCAGGTGCCGCGGCAAGCAGGGGGTAGAGAGAAGCCCAAGAGAGTGGGGGAATCAGCAGCATCCGTTCACCGCTTGAGCTGCTGGTATGCATCGAATAGCCGTTCAACGTCTCACGGAACATTTTTTCGTTATGATAGATCACGATCAGCTGTTGAAGAATGGCAGCTTGCTGCTCCTGAATGCTGTGCAGCAGCGGATCATAAATAAAATGCTTGGAAAACACATAAGCTTCCCGCTTGTCGAAGTGGTCGAGAAACTCTCTTATTTTTTGTACGATGTAGAGTCGCTTCGGTCCTATTCTCAACTCAATACCGAGCATATGTTTGCGGTAGCTGTAGGGGAAAGGTCGACAAATGATTTCCATATCGAGATTCAGTCGTGTATGCATGAGAGACCGTGAACTGGCCGGCCGCCGCGGTTTCTCGCTGAAAAGATCGAGCATTTCGTCCATAAGACGAAGATCCGTGGCTGGAACCCCGGGGGCTCTGAGTGAGGATATACCGGAACGAACGGGTGATCGGTCTGTATGTTGGCTATCATGTATGTGCAGCAGCAAGGCGGCAATATGTTTACAGAAAGGATGCTGGGAAAATAAAGGACAGGTGCACTCGGCATCAACATCACCTTGCAGATCGATCTGGACTCTGACCTGATAGAGGCGGGTTCCTTGAACCTCCGCTTCATAGATACGCTCATCGGTATTTTGATCGATCAGCTTTACTTTATGGTCCTGATAGTAGGCCTCTCCATCTTCGTAGGCAAAACGACCGCATAACAATTTAATAACCCGTTGGGTCAGTTGAAAGCTCATGACAGAAATCCTTCTTTCTTCGTGTAAAGATCGATTATCGGAATAGCGCTACATCCTATGATAACAGAATCGATCACAAAAAAAACAAAGTCCCGTTATCCCTATTTTGTGAATAATTGCAGATAGCCGGGTTGGATAAAACAAAGAATCGACAGTCAGGTATTCATTTTAATCGACAAAATTCCGATAAAACTTAGAAGTCATGTTATTTGCATGAAAATCAATGCCCTGATGCCAATGTCGATAGTAGGATCAAGTATAGCTGGACCTGAAGAATGAAGATTTATATTAATGGAGGTAAATTATTTATGATGGTTAGAATGGCTAGAGTGTTATCCTTGTTACTCGTGCTGATTGTGGCAGCAGGCAATTTGAACGGAACCCGTGTATTGGCGGCAGACGACATTGCAAGTTTAGTAGTGAGCAAGAATGAGGTAACTCTAGAGGTAGGAAGTACGTCGAATATAACAGCAACTGCGGTGTTTACAAGTGGTACTACTGAGAATGTAACGGTCAAGACAGATTGGAATTCCGGGTCGACGGATGTGGCAACCGTATATGCTGGCGCCATATCAGCGAAGAAGGAAGGCAACGCTACGGTAACAGCTACTTACATGGGCAAAACCGTTATTATTCATGTAACTGTAACTAAAAAAGTGAAATCATTAACCAAAGATAAGCAGTTGATTAATTTACGTTTGAATCAGTCGGATAACATATTGATTACTGCCTATTATGATGATGGTACTTCCGCTGACGTGACCAGTAAAGCGGACTGGAGCAGTGACAACAACTCCATCGCTACCGTTACTAATGGACAGGTAAAGGGTCTCAGCTCAGGTAAAGCTACGATCACGGCTAAATATAATAGCTTAAGCTTAAGCTTGCCCGTGAATGTAGAAATCGTTCAACGTATTGATGCCGATAAGTCCCAGGTATCGTTGCTGTTGAAGGGTACAGAGAAGATCAAGCTGATAGCGACATATCCTGATGGAACGACGGAGGATGTTGCAGAAAAAGCAGAGTGGGAAACAGATAAGTCCACGGTTGCTGATGTGCTTAAAGGCACGATTACCGGATATGGTCCGGGTCAAGCTACGTTAAAGGCAACGTATGGTACAAAAAGCACTACTATTAAAGTAGATGTCGATAATGCTATTAAACTGGATTTCGTTGAGCAAACGCATTTGATGAAGAAAAATGGGACCTTGCAGCTTACGCTGAATGCAACCTATGCCAATGGAAATACCGAGAATATTACGGATCGTGCAGAATGGTCCTCCAGTGATGACAGTATTGTTTATGCGTTAAAAGGCAAGCTTACAGCCAATGAGATCGGTGAAGTTACGATTACAGCCAAGTATGGTGAAAAGCAAATTACAAGGACCATCTATGTTGATGTACCGCGCCGACTGGAAGTGGATGAAGAAACGATCTCGTTAAAATCAGGGGAAAACTCCCAGATTATTCTGTATGCTACGTATGCAGATTCCACCGCGCCAAGAGAGGCTGTCACAGACCGTGCTGAATGGACCGTAGACAACAGCTCGGCGATCGATGTAGTAAAAGGTAAAATTACAGCTTATAAATCCGGTGAGGCGCTGGTTACAGCTACTTACGGAGGTAAAACCATTCAGGTAAAAGTATTGGTGGATATCCCGAGCTTTGTAACGGCGAATAAGAAAACGCTAAATTTAGCGGTTGGCAGCTATGAACAAATCACTTTGGAAGCGTCATATGCCAATGATGCAACCAGAAAAGATACGGTTACCAGTGCAGCGGAGTGGAAATCAAGTGCTCCTGACGTTGTTGGTGTTTCTGGTGGTCTTATAACGGGTCTTGCAACAGGCTCCGCTGTGGTTACAGCCAAATATGGAACAAGAACGGTATCGATTCAGGTAACCGTAGGCGTACTGGAAAGCCTGACTACAGAAAAAACAGAGCTGGTTTTGAAAAAGGGCGATATTAACAATATAGCTGTAAGAGCGAAGTATAAGGATGGTACGATCAAAGAGGATGCCGGTGCCGAAGCGGTATGGACAAGCTCCAACCTGAAGGCTGTAACCGTTGAGGCTGGGAAATTGACAGCTGTGGGTTCGGGTCAATCTACGATTACCGCAACTCTGGATAACAAGTCAGTCAGTATTACGGTCAGTGTGGATACGGCCGATGACTTGACCGCAAGCAGCACCTATTTGGTATTTGATCTGGGTGAGATCAAGCAAATTGTGTTAACAGCAACAGATCCATTAAATGTAACCAAAAATGTAGAAGCCGAGGCCGAATGGAAAACGAGCAATGCACAAATTGCACAGGTGTCCAAAGGGACTATTACTCCTGTATCCAGAGGTAAAGCTACGATCACAGCGAGTTATGGTGGCAAAAGTGTTACCATCAGTGTGGAAATCGGTGTTGTACAAAAGCTGGAAGTCGATCAACGTTTCATTTCGATGAAGACAGGTCTGTCAGTTCCCGTTAAGCTGACCGCAACGTTGTCTGATGGAAGCACAAGAGATGTGACTTCCGCGGCTACCTGGAAAACTTCGGCTTATAAAGTGGCCGATGTGACTGCAGGAACGATTACTGCTGTAGGCTCCGGTAAAGCGATCGTGACAGGTACCTTCGGTGGTAAATCGATCGGCTTGCCTATCGATGTGAACACGCTCAAATATTTGAAGACTGACGTCGTGAAGGTAGATCTTACAGAGGGTCAAGAGGTTCAGATTACAGCAACAGGAACTTACTCGGATGGCTCAGATGAAGATGTTACGATCCCTGCAATGTGGACATCAGCGAATAGTATGATAGCCGATGTAAAGGACGGCGTTATTAAAGCGACCGGCAAAGGGAAAACGAGAGTAACGGTTATGTTCTCCAATATCAGATGGTACGTTCAGGTCACTGTTAAATAATAGAGACAGGCCAATAAAAAGCACAGTCAGCCTCGCGCTGACTGTGCTTTTTATTGGTATATATGATCATACATTTGCAGCATGGCATTTGAGATACTTTCTTTGGTATATGTTCTCGCAACCGGGTACTCGCTTACTATTCGTAAATTGTGGCTTGGCGGTCATAATCGGAATGGGTGAGCCTGCTATTGTCTACTATTGTTAAATATAGAAGGGGTTTAGTTGTATATCTTCTAATTGCGTCATAGTGTATTATTAAGTAGATAGGATATACTGTGATTTCAGTCAGGAAAGGATTGGTTTTGTGAACATCGCGTTTTTTCTTGTTCCTAAAGAAGACGTCATTTACTTATCTCCGAATTCCACGATGCGCCAAGCGCTTGAAAGAATGGAATACCATCGGTATTCGGCAGTTCCGCTCATCGACGATGCCGGCAAGTACGCCGGAACGATTACGGAGGGCGATTTATTGTGGAAGCTCAAACGTGAGCCGCAAATCGGATTTGACCATACGCACAAAGTCCTGTTGAAGGACGTTGCTCAGCATGTGGAGATCAAACCGGTCCGGATTGATCAACAGATGGAGGATCTGATCCTGCTCGCAACCAACCAGAACTATGTTCCCGTGATTGATGACAATGAGGTTTTTATCGGAATCATTCGCAGAAGAGAAATTATTGATTATTGCTTCAAGTTGTGGCAGGCAGAACAAAAGGTGTGAGATGTGTTATAATGGTCAAGTCATCGTTAACAGGTTAAAGGTGAGAACATATGTGTAAGAGGTGAACGGATTGAGGAACGGTTCCTTGGGATTACTGGGTTGGGGCTTGGCGACGGTTGTTTTATTGCTGTCGATAATGGTACCGCTAGTCAGTAGCATTACGATCTGCTTGTTGATGGTGCCACTGCTGGTACAGTACGTGAAGCTGGATACGAAACGTTTTTTAGTATTTTACGCAATTAGTCTGATTGTCGTTTATCTGGTAACCTCCTTGCTGATGGTGGGATGGGTTGCTGTCATGCTTATTGCCGTATCCATATTCTTTTTACCCCCCGTTTTCCAAATGGGCAATCAATACAAAAAAGGCGCACCAGCGCGAAATGTTGTCACTGCGGGAACACTTACCCTGCTGGCGGAGATGCTGCTTAGCTTGGTAGTCTGTTATGCTTTTGGAATTAATTTGATTGAAAAAATGAAAATGTTCATGTTGGAAAGCATAAGCATCATGCCTGCTTACCTGCAAAATTCACTGGTCATGGATAAAGAAATGCTGGTAAAGATCGCAAGCCATATGCTTCCCCTCTACATGATCGGGATTTCTTTATTTATCGTATTAGTGACGCACTGGGCAGCCAGAAAGCTGCTCAATCGATCAGGCGAGCATATTCAAGGGTTTCGACCCATTCGTGATTGGAAGCTTCACAAATCGTTAGTTTGGTATTACGTAATCGCTTTGTTCATGGAGTTTTTTGTAAGAGACACGAGCTCGATGCTATTCACGATCCTGATTAACCTGCTGCCTATGCTGTCGTTCTTGTTCGCGGTGCAGGCCATTTCCTTTCTGTTTTTCCTGGCTCACTATAAACGTTGGAACCGGGTTTTGCCGATTTGCGGAATTATCGTATCGTTGCTTTTTGCACCCTTTATATTAAGTTTGCTGGGTGTGTTCGATACTGCTTTTCCGCTCCGTGAACGTGTGACTCGAAAATAAGATTGGATTAGGGGCGAAAGGGATGCCGAAGTTCCTGTTAAATCGATGGCATGGCGCGCATATCGTATGGATTTTTGCTGTAATGACGATATTAATTTTTGTGCTCATGCTGTTTCAATGGGTAGTTGGTGTGATCGCCTTGCTTGCATGCGTGATTCTCGGATTTTTTACGATGAGGGCCGAGCGGGCATTCAGCAAGGATATGAATAAATACGTAACGACATTGTCCCACCGTATCAAGCGGGCAGGCAATGAGGTGATCAATGAATTGCCTATCGGCATTTTGCTGTATAACGAAGAAAAGATCGTGGAGTGGCACAATCCATTTGTGGCCAAAATGGTCGGCAAGGACTCTCTGATCGGTGAAGGTTTGTTGGAATTGTTCCCGATCTTGAAAGGTCGTAAGGACAAGGATGTAGGCAAGGTCGAGATTACTCTTGGTAAATGTATTTATCAGGTGCAGGTAAAGCCGAATGAACGGCTGCTGTATGTGACGGATATTACGGCCTACAAAACACTATCCATACGTTATGAGGAAGAACGATTGTCGATCGGTATTATTATGATGGATAATCTGGAAGAAGCGACACAAGGCATGGATGATCAATCCAGGAGTATCATGATGGCCAAGGTAACCGGTGAGATTACCGAATGGGCGCAAAAGTATAACGTGTATTTACGTCGTACGGCCTCGGATCGTTACTTGATATTGATTGACCAGAAGGGTTTGAAAATGCTGGAGCAGTCACGTTTTGAAATCTTGGACGAGGTCCGCGATCTGACGATCGAACATAAGCTGCAGCTGACTTTAAGTATGGGAATCGCTTCCGGCAACAACTCCTTAACGGAACTGGGGCAATTGGCGCAGACAAGTCTGGATATGGCGCTTGGCCGCGGCGGTGATCAGGTTGCTGTGAAGATCGGTGAAAGGTTATCCTTTTATGGAGGTCGATCCAATGCGGTTGAGAAACGAACGAGAGTCCGGGCGCGGGTAATATCCCATGCGCTGCGTGATTTGATCAAGGAATGTGACAAGGTTATCATTATGGGTCATCGATATCCGGATATGGATTCGATTGGTGCGGCTATCGGTGTGCTGAAAGCGGCCCATGTCAGCAATAAGGAAGGCTATATTGTGCTCGAAGGGGTAAACCCTTCCATCCAGAAGCTGATGGAAACGATCTATGAGGACGAGAAGCTGAACCGCTGGTTTATCACACCTGAGCAGGCGATGCAGATCACGAATCAAAGGTCGCTGGCCGTTGTTGTTGATACCCACAAAGCGTCGATGGTAGCCGAGCCGAAGCTGCTGCAGCTGACGAATCGTAAATTTGTTGTTGATCATCATCGGCGCGGCGAGGAATTTATTCAGGATGCTACACTGGTTTATATGGAACCTTACGCTTCCTCGACTTGTGAGTTGGTGACGGAGCTGCTGCAATATTTTAACGATCGGCTGACAATGGGTGTGCTTGAAGCAACCGCGCTGCTCGCGGGTATTGTCGTGGATACGAAAAGTTTTTCGCTCAGCACGGGCGCCCGTACCTTTGAGGCGGCTTCCTTCCTGAGGCGCAATGGAGCGGATTCCTCGCTCATTCAGAGGCTGCTGAAGGAAGATCTGGAAGCTTATATCCAGCGTGCGGATGTCATTAAGAATGCAGTGGTCATTTATGAACATATTGCACTAGCCGTAACGGAGCCAAATCGTAAATATTCACAGCTGTTGATCGCTCAGGCAGCCGATACACTGCTAACGATGACCGGTGTGTCGGCCTCGTTCGTCATCAGTGAAAGACCTGATGGATTAGTCGGCATTAGCGCCCGTTCGTTGGGACAATTGAATGTACAGGTTGTCATGGAGCGGATGGGTGGCGGCGGGCATTTAACGAATGCAGCTACGCAGTTCGAAGGGACGCTTGAGGCAGCAGCTGAGAAGCTAAAAGCAATTTTAAATGAGATGAATGCTGAGGAGGGGCTTTTTGAATGAAAGTTATCTTATTAAAGGACGTTAAGGGTCAAGGCAAGAAAGGCGATATTAAAGAGGTTTCCGAGGGATATGCAACGAACTTCCTGCTGCCACAGAAGCTGGCAGCTGCCGCTAACGAAGGTTCAGTGAAAATGCTGGACCAGCAGAAGAAAGCTGAGCAGCGCAAGAAGGAGCAAGAGAAGGCAGATGCTGTAGAGCTTGGGAAGAAGCTGGAATCATTAACCGTGGAATTGAAGGCGAAGTCAGGTAAGGATGGCCGTTTGTTCGGAGCCATTCCAAGCAAGCAGGTAGCTGAGGAACTGGAAAAGCAGTTCAAGCTGAAGCTGGATAAACGGAAAATTCTTATGGACGAGCCGATTCGTACGTTGGGTGTGACAGAGGTTGGTGTGAAGCTGCACACAGAAGTGTCCGCTAAACTGAAGATTCATGTGAGTGAGGATAAGTAAACTTTCTTGATGGAAGTGCCCAGGAGGGGAAATCATTGAACGAGGGCATGTTTTTGGATCGTATCCCTCCGCAAAATCTGGAAGCCGAGCAGGCCGTGCTCGGCGCTATTTTGCTTGACGGCGAATCACTCGTCACTGCGATGGAGCGGATCAATAGTGACGACTTCTATCGCACGTCGCATCAGCGGATTTTTGAATCGATGCTGGAGTTGGCTGAGGAGGATGAGCCGATTGACTTGATCACGCTGACGTCCAAGCTGCAAAATAAGCAGCAGCTGGAGGAAATCGGCGGGATCAAGTATTTATCTGAGCTTGCAAATGCGGTGCCTACTGCGGCCAACATCGACTACTACGCACAGATTGTGGAAGAGAAGTCGATGCTGCGGCGGTTAATTCGGGCGGCTACCAACATCGTTACGGATGGTTATGCCAGTACGGACGATGTGGCTGAGCTGCTGGGTGAAGCAGAGAAGAAGATTCTTGAAATTTCTCAGCGTCGTTCCTCAACCGGGTTCATAGCGATTCGTGATGTGTTAATGGAGGTTTTTGACAAGGTCGAATACCTTTATAACAATAAAGGCGGAACGACCGGAGTCAAGTCTGGATTCCAAGATCTGGATAAAATGACATCCGGTTTTCAACGTTCGGATTTAATCATCGTTGCCGCACGTCCTTCGGTAGGAAAGACGGCATTTGCCCTGAATATTGCGCAAAATGTAGGTGTACGGGAGAAGGAAACCGTTGCTATTTTCAGTCTGGAAATGGGTGCTCCGCAGCTGGTACAGCGGATGATTTGTGCGGAAGCGAACGTGGATGCGACTCGGATGCGTACGGGCTCCTTGGAGGCCGAGGATTGGGAGAAGATGACGATGGCGATTGGTTCCCTGTCGGAAGCCAACATCTACATTGATGATTCCCCGTCGGTGACGGTTGCGGATATTCGCGCAAGATGCCGCAGACTCAAGCAGGAACGGGGGCTTGGGATGATCCTGATCGATTACCTGCAGTTGATTCATGGCCGCGGTAAAGGCGATAACCGGCAGCAGGAGGTATCGGAAATTTCTCGTACCTTGAAGCAAATTGCCCGGGAGCTCGATGTACCGGTTATTGCATTGTCCCAGCTGAGTCGTGGTGTCGAGCAGCGTCAGGATAAACGTCCGATGATGTCGGACTTACGGGAATCAGGCTCCATTGAGCAAGATGCCGATATCGTTGCCTTCTTGTATCGTGATGATTACTACGATAAGGAATCCGAAAAAAAGAACATTATCGAGATTATCATCGCCAAGCAGCGGAATGGTCCGGTAGGAACGGTAGAGCTGGCCTTTTTGAAAAATTATAATAAATTTGTCGGGCTGGACCGCACGCATCAGGAAGCAGCAGGCCGATAAATCAATGGACGAACATTTCAACACGAAGCTGTACAAACGTTCGTTTTTATTGACTTTAGATCAAGTAACTGCTAGAATACTAAAGGTGCTTTATGCCTTTTTGGCTAATTATAGGTGAAACTTTCACCTGATGGGGGTTAGATTGCATGTCAACGGTTGTGGTTGTCGGAACCCAATGGGGCGACGAAGGAAAAGGTAAAATTACCGATTTTCTTGCTGAGTCTGCAGAAGTGGTGGCACGTTACCAGGGTGGTAACAATGCGGGTCATACGATTTTGATTGATGAAAAAAAGTACAAATTAACAATGGTTCCTTCAGGCATTTTTTATGAAAATAAAGTGTGCGTTATTGGTAATGGTATGGTAATTAATCCAGGCGCGCTGCTTGAAGAGATTCAATATATTCATGATAATGGTTTTACTACGAATAATTTGAAAATTAGTGACCGCGCACATGTCATTATGCCGTATCATTTGCTGCTTGATGGTCTGGAAGAAGATCGCAAGGGTGAGAACAAGATCGGTACGACACGTAAGGGAATTGGTCCTTGCTATATGGATAAAGCAGCTCGTAATGGTATCCGGATTGCCGATTTGATGGATGCTGAGGAATTCACGAACCGCGTACGTCAGGTTGTTGCCGAGAAAAATGTGTTGATCGAGCAAGTATACGGCGCAGCAGCTGTAGATGCAGAGGCTATCATTACTGAGTATTTGGGATATGCAGAGCGGATTCGCCCTTATGTAACCGATACCTCTGTCATCCTGAACGATTTGATCGATGCTGATAAGAAAGTATTATTTGAAGGTGCTCAAGGTGTTATGCTTGACATCGACCAAGGGACTTATCCATTCGTTACATCATCCAATCCATCCGCAGGTGGCGTTTGTATCGGTTCCGGTGTAGGACCGAGCAAAATTCAACAGGTTATCGGGGTTGCCAAGTCTTACACAACACGTGTAGGCGACGGTCCATTCCCAACTGAGCTTAACAACGATATCGGTGATTGGATTCGTGAAAAAGGCCACGAATACGGTACGGTAACAGGTCGTCCTCGTCGTGTGGGCTGGTTTGACAGTGTAGTCATCCGTCATGCTCGCAGAGTAAGTAGTATTACAGGACTATCCCTGAACTCGCTGGATGTGCTGGCGGGCTTAGAAACTGTGAAAATTTGTACATCGTATCAGTATCGCGGTGAAACGATTGAGCATTACCCAGCCAGCTTGAAAATGCTGTCCGAGTGTGTAGCTGTCTATGAGGAGCTGCCAGGTTGGAGCGAGGACATTACAGGCGTTCGGAAGCTGGAGGATCTGCCAGTTAATGCCCGTAAATATATCGAACGCGTTGTAGAGCTGACCGGGATTCCGATCTCGATTTTCTCTGTAGGCCGTAACCGTGAGCAAACGAATTTGGTACATGAAATTTTCTAATTTTAAAGCATGCTCTATTCAATCTCTTAAGGCCTGTTATACAGGTTTTGAGAGATTTTTTGTTTGAAATGGGTTGATTTGGCGCAAAGCCGTCCATACTGAAGGAAGCAAGCTGTATTAGCAGCTGCTGAGAACTGAATGGCGGGAGCGGATAACAAATGAAACTAATTCAAGGTACGATCAAGCTGCTAGTAAGCATCATGATCACCTCTATCGTATGTGTAGTATGTACATTCACAGTCATGAATGCCTATGTCGATATGGTTCTTGATCAATATGAACTGAAATCAAGTACACTAACAGCACCAAGCTGGTCGCAATTTATTGCCCATTTGGGTAAACAAGCGGAAGGCTTTCATTTATTTGCGGAGGGTAAGAACGAAATCCCACCAAAAGGAACACAACCTGATAATCGAACAGGCACTAACCGCGAGACACCACCGAATGATGCGATAGCTGTATTTGGACATCAGCAGGGTACTGACAAGAAAGAAGAGAGCAAATCGGAAAATCAAGCTAACACAGGAAGCTCGACCAATACCCCGAATTCCTCTGAAGCTGGCAGTGGGTTAAATAAGCCAAATGCTGGAGCGGTTTCTGAAGCTTCACCGAACACTTTAAGCAGCAGTCTCAAAGCGGACGGCAGTACGGATATTGGTTCAGGTGGAAAAGTGGTCGTTTCTGGAGAAGAGTTCACGAAGAAAAAGGAGCAGCTATCCAACGAGGATAAGAATCAGATTTTCAAACTGCTGCTGACCCGTGTCCCTCAGACTGAAATTCAGCATATTTCCAGTATGATGGAGGATGGGATCACAGCCAGTGAGTTGAGTGAAATCGAGAAGATCCTCAAAAATTATTTGAAGCCGGAAGAATTCTCCCAGCTTCTTGGTATGATCAAACCTTAGCCTTCCACCCCGGCTTGTCCTGCAATACCTCCATATTTCGCAATCGTATCCTCCGTTTGGCGGAGTCGCGATGACTCGACAACGACTTGCATCATGAATCCAGAGGTGGGTTCGGATGCAGTATTCGACAAGCTCGGGATCGCTGACTCTGCTCCATTGTCTGCAGCCAAATCCCCAGCTTGCATGTTAATATCGATTACTCCCTGCTCTTTCAGTAAGCGGATCGCGGATTCCATATCTGCCTGACTGCTAAAACTGGCAATTAAACTTTCCATTTAATGGCTTCACACCCCCGTCATGTTTCGACCTTCGTTTACACGCTTCCTTAACAATGTGTTGAAATTCACAGTTAACCTATGTTAAATTGATTAAGAGCCTACGGCTTTCATTAGTATGCCTACTTAAGTTTTGTTTATGTATTTGGCAAAAAACAAGTTAAAGGAGAACAATATGAGTGTTTTAAAAGGAATGGGCTGGGCTAAGGAGCTGCTGGACAAGTCGAAGCAGAAGCTTACCAATAACCCGTTACGCAATTTGAATTTAAAGCGTCATCTGAAATCGGCCGTATCGACGAATGAACATGAACAATCACATATACCAGCAGAAGCAATCCAACTCGTAGAATCGGTAGATTCTAAGGAATCGATAGAGATCGTACAAGCAGTAGAAACATCAGAATCGATAGAAACCGTACAATTGGTAGAGATAGTAGAAAGTACAGGTACCTTATCAGCAGCAGAAACCGTGGAAACCGAGCAAGTATTGGCGTCAGTAGCAACTGAAGAAGCGATACATAGAACAAAAGGAATCCTTAGACTTGGACATAAGTGGACCTTAGTCAAGACGGCAGCTGTTGCCAGTGTGATTACGGCAGTAATATGGGGCGGTAACCATTATATTGTTAGCAATATGAACCAGGTGTATCATGTGTCCGTGAATGGTACAGAGATTGGTGTCGTGTCTGATGTATCGATGGTTGAGCAGTTTGAGGCTTCTAAAGTCAAAGAATTAGCTAGTAGTCAACAGGATTTGAGAATGGTAGTTCAGGAGCCTATGGTCACATATAGCGCTGAAAGGGCTTTCATGGCAAAAGCCAACGATAAGGAAGTGTTGGACAAGCTTACAGGATATATATCAGCCTATCCGATCGGGACCGAGCTGTTGGTTGACGGTAAAAACGTAGGCGTTGTGAAAAACAAGGAAACCGCCAATCAGGTTCTGGAGCAGATCAAGACGAACGTGCTCGATAAGAAGAAGGACGCAAAGGTTCGGATTCTATCAGCGGCGGCACCCGTAGAATCGGGGGAGCTGCAGAAGATAGAGTTTGTGCAAAAGGTAGAGCTTCACGATATTCCGATTCAGCCTCAGGATGTAGTCAATCCTGATGAGCTCAGAAAAAAGCTGGAAACCGGAGATGTGCAGCCGGTACAGTATACAGTGGTACAGGGCGATTGTGTCTCCTGCATCGCAACCAAGCTTAATATTTCCAAGCAAGTCATCTATCAAAATAACCCTACGGTCGTTGATGATAAATTAAAAGTAGGCCAAAAGCTTGATTTAACCGTGCTGCAGCCAACATTAGCGGTTCGTACCGTAGAGAAGGTAGTCGAGAACCAGGAGATCCAGTTCGATACGGATTTCGAAAAGGACAGCAACGTGATGCTGGGGACAGATGAGACGTTGAGGCAAGGCAAAAATGGCATGAAAAAAATAACGATTCTCGTTACAAAAGTGAATGGCTTGGTCATTGAGGAAGCCGTCCAGGGCGAGGAAGTTGTCGTGCAGCCAGTCAAGGCGCTTGTGCGCAAGGGTACGAAGGTCATTACAGGCCAGGGTACAGGTAAATTTGCATGGCCGGTTCAATCCTACAGTATTACCAGTACATTCGGCTACCGTTGGGGCGCATTGCATAAAGGGCTTGATCTCACATCACCGAATAAAACGATCCTGGCTTCGGATAACGGAAAGGTCGTATATGCGAGCTATGATAACGGCTATGGCAATCATGTGATTCTCGATCATATGAATGGCTACAAAACGTTGTACGGACATATGAGTCAAATGTATGTGAAAGTTGGACAAATCGTAGAAAAAGGCGAGAAGATAGGTTTTATGGGCAGTACCGGCAACTCTACAGGTGTACATTTGCACTTTGAGGTACAAAAAAATGATACCGCCGAAAATCCATCGAAATATTTGAATCGTTAGCACTTATACAGGTTGAGGATATTCCCCAAAACCGTAATTATATGTTATTGGAATCGTGAATGATAGCTTGAGAGATAACCGGCAGCGAAAGGCTGCTCGTTATCTCTCTTTTTATTACCATGATGTGTAAATTGACGGTCTAAAGCAGGTACAGCCGTTTATCCTCGCTTCAGGATGTGGTAAGATACAGGTAGTGAATTCGAGAAGGAACAGGCGGTGATCGTAAGGATGGCGAAAATACTCGTTGTCGATGATGAACAACCGATTGCGGATATATTAAAGTTTAATTTGGAAAAGGAAGGCCATGAGGTCATATGCGCTTATGATGGGGGCAGAGCGGTAGAGCTTGCCTTTGAAGAGAAGCCGGACTTGATCCTACTGGATTTGATGCTTCCGGTTAAGGATGGTATGGATGTGTGCCGTGAGGTACGAATGAAGCTGAACACACCTATCATTATGCTGACCGCAAAAGATAACGAGATTGATAAGGTACTGGGGCTGGAGCTGGGAGCGGATGATTATGTCACCAAACCGTTTGGTACCCGGGAACTGCTGGCAAGGGTGAAGGCGCATTTGCGCAGACAGACGAAGGTGCAACTGACACCTCCTGTGGAATCGGATGCCCGCCAAGGCTTTAAGATCCATGACTTATTTATCGACAGTGATATGTATATGGTGTACAAGGGAGAGCAGCCGCTGGATCTGACACATCGTGAGTTTGAGCTGGTACAATATTTGGCCAAGCAAAGTGGCAAAGTGATGACTCGGGAGCATCTGCTGCAGGCTGTATGGGGCTTTGAATACTTCGGAGATGTGCGCACCGTGGACGTTACTATTCGCAGACTGCGTGAGAAAATCGAGGATGACCCGAGCCGGCCGGAATATATTATGACACGCCGTGGACTCGGATACATGATGCGTAATCCGAAGACCGGGAGCTTTTGATCCATGAAAGGTCTTCGGTTTTTTCAATCGATCCAGGCTAAGCTGATTATTATTTATGTGCTGCTGATTGTCATTGCGATGCAATTGATCGGAGTCTACTTTACCCGGACGCTGGAGAGCTATTTTAAAACCGAATTTATTAATTCCCATAACACGCAGGCACAGCTGCTGGCCCAATATGTGGAGCCTTACTTATCTGTGAACAATGAAGAGACGAAGTCAGGGGAAGCGCGTAAGACGAATGCCGATCTTAATGATGTCGTCAATAATTTGTTTGCGATCAGCAATGCGGAGATTCAGGTTATCGATGCCAACGGGATTGTGCTGTCGACGTCGATGGCAAGCCACCAGGCGGTTGTGAATCAGAAGAACATCCAGACCGAGGTCACTCGTGCCTTACAGGGAATTAAGGATAACCAGCGGATGTTTACTGACTTTGACGGAGTGCGCAAGATGATCATTGCCAAGCCTGTAGGTACGGGCGTCAAGGTGAACGGCGCGGTTTATATTATCGCTTCCATGGAAGAAATGTATAAGCCGATGAATTTAATCAATCGTTTTTTGATCACGGGTACGCTGATGGCGCTGGCCTTGACGGCGATTCTCGGAGTGATGCTGTCAGCCACCATTACGAACCCGATCAAAGCAATCACGAAACAGGCAACGGCTGTCGCTGAAGGACGATTTAATGCGGAGGTACCGGTACTCGGCCGGGATGAGATCGGGCAGCTGGGGCAAACGTTTAATTTTATGATGGGGCGCTTGAAGGAAGCACTTTCCTTGAATGAAGAGGAAAAGGAAAAGCTGGCCTCGATCCTCACGAATATGAATGATGGCTTGATTGCTGCGGACGATGATGGCAAGGTGATTGTGATTAATCGGCGCGCCAAGCAGATTTTGCAGGTAAATGAGGACACGACACTGGGCAAACAGCTGCATGAGGTACTCGGTATTTCAAGGGACGTGCTGCGACAGTTCGAATTCGGTGAAGATCCGACGCTGCTGCTACAGATTGAGCATGACGAGGAAGAACGGCTGTCTGTGAAGCTAAGCTTTACAGGCCTGTCCAATACGGAAAAGGGCCGCTCCGGCACCATTGCGATGCTCCAGGATGTGACGGATCAGGAGAAGCTGGAGGACTCCAGACGGGAGTTTGTAGCGAATGTATCCCATGAGCTACGGACACCGCTGACGACGATTAAAAGCTATGTGGAGGCCTTGGAGGATGGTGCTATCAACGATCCGCAGCTGGCCGGCAAGTTCATTAGTGTAACGCGTAACGAAACGGAGCGTATGATTCGGCTGGTAACCGATTTGCTCCAGCTGTCCAGACTGGATTCGAAGCAGGCGACACTGAGCAAGGAATACACGAATGTATTCGAGATGCTGGAAGAAGTGGCAGACCGGTTCTCATTTCAATTGGAGCAGCGGGGAATCAAGATTGTGATTGAGGTAGCCCCTTTTCTGGAGGAAATCAAGATTGACCGCGACCGGATCGACCAGGTGCTCGATAATCTCGTGTCCAATGCTATTAAGTATACGTCAGAGCAAGGACACATAAGGATTGGTGCTCGCCTTCCTGACCCGGATATGCTGGAAATTGCTGTGCAGGATAACGGGATCGGAATCCCGAAGAAGGACTTGAGTCGGATCTTTGAACGGTTTTATCGTGTGGATAAGGCTCGCTCGCGCAATATGGGCGGGACAGGACTTGGTCTCTCGATTGCCCGGGAAATAGTAAGACTGCATGGTGGGAACGTATGGCTGGATTCGGAGTTTGGTCAGGGAACGAAAGTGACATTCACGCTGCCGTACCCTGGGGATGAGGAGGCTGCATTATGATGGAGACGCTGAAATCGGCTACTCTGATATTGCTTGTTGGACTCAGTTTCGTACAGAGCTATTTTTTATCCTACAGTTCCCCGAATTTTGATCCCTTAGTGCAGGACGAGTATGTAAAGACGGATCGCATCGGCTCACAGGCGGTGCTGGAGGATTTATTGTTTCCGGATCAGGTTGTTTTGCATGTGGGTAACCTGCAGCATACGGTTCTGTATCGAGGAACACCTGCTTATCGGATGGTAGTAGAGGGTGTAAATCAGCGTTCGCTTGAAGGGTTTCGTAAAATGAACCTGAGCGCCTTAAACATAAATTGGGATGATGTACGCAACAAGCAGCAAGGTATCGAAGTGAAATTTCGTGATGGTATACCGATTAATGTGTTGCAACGGGTTATGCAGCTCAAGGGTGAGATGCCGCTTGAAAATGATACTATCACTAAAATCTGGATCTTTACGAAGGAAACCAAGGATGAGGTAAGGACGGTACTGTTCACCGATATACCGAATCTCGTGTATGAAGTGCAGAAATCAGATATTTCCGGCAAGGATATTGAACGGTTTGTCACTGAGGTGCAGAAGCCGGATGCAAGTGGTAAGGAAGTGATGATTCCTTATAAAACAACGAACGGGGATTATTATTTGCCGTTGAAGCCTGTTACGTTTGCCGAGGTAAGACTGCCGTTCAAACAGTTCACCGTAGATCAGCTGAAGCGAAGCTTTTTCGTGGATCCGGCGATTACCCGCAATCTCTCAGAGCGCGACGGTTCAGAAATTTATACAGATGCCAAGCGAGGCCTCCAGCTCAAAAACGATCAGAGGTGGATGACCTATTCCGACCCGGTCGCAGCAGCAACGGCTGTTGACAATAAAGAGGGCTTGCAGGAAAACCTGTTGTCAGCGGTTCAA
Organism: Paenibacillus baimaensis; assembly: GCF_025567575.1. Taxonomy (NCBI): domain Bacteria; kingdom Bacillati; phylum Bacillota; class Bacilli; order Caryophanales; family Paenibacillaceae; genus Paenibacillus; species Paenibacillus baimaensis. The sequence continues at coordinate 72,380 of NZ_JAOQIO010000016.1, forward strand.
TTCGTGAATCAGCATGGTGGTTGGAACGGAGTGTACTCTCTGCAAAAGGTTCCGCAGCGGCTGCTTCCGGGCAATCAGCCTTTTATTTTCCGGCAATATTACGGCTCGCTGCCGTTGATCGATCAGCGTATGTATACGCTCGGACCGATGAAGATTATTGTGCAAAAAGGGGTAGTCGCCAGCTATGAGCGATCGACGATTATTCCCGATATGAGCAGCATAAGCAACAAGGAGACGACGATTATCGGCGGCGATGCGCTGGATGAGAAGCTGAATGAATATAGCAAAAAGAATTCAGTGATCTCCGTATTTCCTGGATATCGTACTGTTGTCAATGATCAATCGATGGATCTGATACCCGCTTGGGCTGTAGAGCTGCGGGATGGAAGCTATGAATTTCTGGAATAAAGCAGAAGTGTACAGCAAGCGGTTAAGCCGAGAAGGGGGTAAGCGATGGACTGGGGCCGGGCCAAAATGATTCTCATCGTGTCATTCTTTATATTGAATGCTGTGCTCGGCTACCAGCTGTGGACGACCCGTTCCGACCTGCTGGAGTTCGATGCCAATACGACGAGCGCAGCAGAGGAAATTCAGCGGCTTTTGAAAAGTAAAAATATTCAGATATCGGCAGAGCTTCCGAAGGAAGTGCCTCGTCTGAAGGAGATTGTGGTCAGGTTTACAGAGCCGGGAAATTCGAATAAGCAGATTAATCTCGAAATTCCGTTCAAGTATAACCCATTGGCAAGTAAAGGATCTTCCAAGGATAATGTGGCAGCGCGGGCCGCCATCCCCAATCTGGATAAGTATCAATACGATCCGGTGATGAGTTCTAATGAGCTGTATGTATTTCATCAGCTGTATGGGACACTGCCGATGTTCGAAGTAAGGCTTGAATTCATTGAGCAAAATGGGATGGTGACCGCTTACCGTCAGGGATATGTGGAGGATCAGCTGACAGGTGCCCAGAAGGAGCAAAAGGTAATCTCTCCTTATACGGTGCTTCGCAGCCTAATCGAAACCTATTTCCCAAGCGGATCGGTAGTGAGCAGCATTAAGCTTGGTTATCATGGCCAAGTGTTTGATTCACAGACGATGTTCCTGGTTCCGTATTGGCGGGTAACGCTGGGTAATGGAGATATTTATTATGTGCATGCGTTTAACGGGGCTGTTGAGCCGCCGCAGAAAAATAAAAGCAATGCATCAGGTTAAGGGGTCAGATGGGAGCTAGTTAGATGGGAATACGGTTTAGTGTGTTAGCAAGTGGTTCCACGGGGAACAGTACGATCGTGGCAACAGAGGATAGCAAGGTGCTGATTGATGCCGGTTTGAGTGCGAAACGGGTAGAGCAGCTGTTGAACGAAAAGGATTTGTCGGGCGCCGATCTGGATGCGATTGTCGTGACGCATGAGCATTCCGACCATATCAAAGGTCTTGGAGCGATGGCTCGTAAATATGATTTGCCGGTTTACGCCAACGAAAAGACCTGGGAGCAGCTTGATAGGCTGATAGGCGGGATTGCTAATGACAAACGTTGTGTGATGGAAACAGGCGGTGTATTGGATCTGGGCAAGCTGAGAGTGGAATCGTTCGGGATTTCCCATGATGCTGCCGAGCCAGTAGGCTATTGCTTCTATCATGAGAATCAAAAGCTGAGTGTGGCAACTGACCTGGGGTATATGAGCCCCAAGGTAAAGGAGCAAATCGACGATAGCGACGTACTGGTGCTGGAATCGAACCACGATGTCGAGATGCTGCGCGTCGGGAAATATCCGTGGAATATTAAACGTCGTATTTTGAGTGATATCGGGCATTTATCCAATGAGGCATCCGGTATCGGCTTGTGTGATGTGATGACAGAGAAAACCCAACGTGTGTATTTGGCGCATTTGAGCCGCGACCATAATATGATGGATTTAGCCAAACTGACGGTCAGCCAGATGGTGGAGGAGCGGTTAGCTCCTGATGATCACCGCGCCCGGCTGATGGATACGTATTATGACCGCGCTACAGCTTGGGATCGGCTGGAAGAGGAGTAAACGACTTGTCGAGCTCGGCCGACATCACGGCAATATCATGTGCCGTCATAATTCCTTTCTCGACAAGCAGCTCGATAAGAGCTGTAACAAGTAAGCTATTATGGTAATGGGCATGCTTCAGATCGGCTAGCTGGGCAATCCAATTGACCTGGTCCAAATGCTGATTAATACGATTCATGGGAGGGTTCGTCCTTTCCGGATTCAAGGGTTATATACTTAGTCTAGTCCGAACTTGTAGAAATCATTCCTGTTATTTGAAAGTTTTTGAGATTGCTAGTATGGATGGGTGCTCTGTACGGGGAACGGCAGAGGGGGGAGCGGAAGACGATGGGGTTGTTTGACGATGATTTTTATTCTACAAAGGTGTCTCGCCGTAATGAATGGTCTGTCAAAGGAAAGAAGTTTCATGGCGGCTATAGAAGACGACAAGTCCCTTCCTGGCTTCTTCCTGCTTTCGGAGGAGCCGCCATTATGCTGATTGTCTTAGCGTTGTTCCGTCTGGGCAGTGGCTCCGAGCCAGCAGCGGCACCTGTCGCTGCGGCTGTTGCGAATGGAACCGAGTCTGCATCCGGGAATGGAACGGATACCCAGAAGCTGAGCAGTGACTCGGTTGTCAAAGCGGCAGAAAGGATTGGCCCAACGGTTATCAGCATTATCGGCTCTCAAAAGGAAGGCGAAAAGGCAGGCGCGCGCGGATCGATGGGACTCGGATCGGGTGTTATGTTCCAAAGATCGGGAGATAAAGTGCGGATTGTGACGAACAACCATGTCGTGGAAGGTTTTGCTCAGCTGGATGTCGTAACCTCAAGTGGTGAACGCAAGAAAGCAACGCTGCTTGGTCGGGATCAAATGACAGACCTGGCCGTCCTGGAAATTGAAGGCAGCGGGATCAAATCGGTAGCGGACTTCGGCGATTCGGATGCGCTGCGGGCAGGCGAAACGGTAATTGCCGTGGGGAATCCGCTTGGCTTGGGTTATGCACCAACGGTGACCAGAGGCATCATCAGCTGGCCGAAGCGGACCATTCCTGTGTCGTTGGGCGCACAGGGTGATTATGACTGGGAAATGGATGTCATCCAAACCGATGCGGCGATCAATCAGGGCAACAGCGGCGGTGCGCTCGTCAATCTTGAAGGTAAGATCGTCGGAATCAATACGCTGAAGGTGGCTGACACTGGCGTGGAAGGGTTAGGTTTTGCCATTCCGATCAATTCGGTGAAGTCGATTGTTGAGGTGCTGATTAAGGACCACAAGATCAAAAGGCCGTATATGGGTGTGGTGACGCAGGATTTGCAATCTTTTACAGGGACAGAGGTATTAAAGCTGCCTGCTGATGTGAAAGCTGGTATTATCGTGCTCGATGTCACAGGTCCTGCCAAAGATGCGGGCTTGAAGACAAACGATGTTATTGTACAATTGGATACGCAGGCGGTGGACAGCACGCTGGCGCTTCGTAAATATATATACAGTCAAAAGAAAATTGGCGATAAAATCACGATTACGTATTACCGCGGCGGGAAAAAGGCGACTGCTACCATGACGATGGCAGAGCTGAAGGACCGCTAACAGCGAGGATCTAGTATAGAGAAGAGTGGGGTCAGGTTATGTTTGTCGTATGCAAGGAGCATTTGGAATTAGCGATTGATCAGTTCGTTGATGAGTATGAGGATGCACCCGATATCGTGGATATCCAGGAAGTGTCCTTTACCGCATGGAAGCCACCTGTCCATTGTGAGCGGTGTGCAGAGCAGGCAAGGTTTTTGGTTGTATAGCGTAAGGGGCGATAAGGAAAGAAGCCGTACTGTCGCATGTTGGTTGCGGCTGGGGCTTCTTTTTTTGTATGGGGCTGCGTGTAAAGTGCGGTTGGGCATAAAAAATAGATCACAGGAGGTTGCTTATGCAGCAGATTCAGATTATTGCGGTTGGCAAGTTGAAGGAAGCTTACCTCGTGCAAGGGATTGCCGAGTATGTGAAGCGCCTTGGGCCGTATGCCAAGGTGCAGATCGTTGAGGTGCCCGATGAGCGGGCACCGGACTCCATGAGCGCCGCTGAAGAGGCGCTCGTCAGGCAGCGCGAGGGGGAACGTATCCTCGCGCAAATCAAGGGCGACGCCTACGTCGTGGCGCTCGCCCTTGATGGCATGCCGCTTACGAGCGATGAGCTCGCGCGGCATGTAGAGGGCTTGGCCACGTATGGGCGCAGCCACGTGGCGTTTGTGATCGGGGGCTCGCTGGGCTTAGCCCCCGCAGTGTTGGCGCGCGCCGAGCTGAAGCTGGCGTTCGGGCGCATGACCTTGCCGCACCAGCTGATGCGGCTGGTGCTGGTGGAGCAGGTGTATCGGGTGTTTAAGATTATTCGAGGTGAACCGTATCATAAGTGACGGCGAAATTTTTGATATGATACCGATGGAGAAAACGGGGTTGCATGGTTCTACGGGGCCTCGGGAAGCGAGTGAATACCGTCCGTTTCTGACAGAAGTACAGCAGCTAGCGGCTGCGGCTGAGGAGGAAGCGGGAGAAACCCTCAGGACTGCTATATATATTGCAGGGCTATAGTTAGGAGCCGCTTCATTTCAACTTCTTCCTTCATTACTTATTACATTATAAAGGTTTACTGAGAGTTACCTGATTAATGAAGGAGATGAGGAATTGGAAGGTCAAGACGTAAGGGTGCTATTGGTGCTTGATGCTTTTGATATTGGAGGAACGGAGACGCATGTTCTATCACTTGCGAAAGAATTGATAAAACAAGGTAGTTCTGTATTTGTAACTGGGGATCCTGGGCCGCTCGAAAGTAAATTTAAAATGCTTAATTGCAAAATTTATAAAGAAAAAACCAATAAACAGAAACTTGAGAATTGGATTCGAATCAACAAAATTAATGTGATCCACGCTCATTTACAGAGCAGTGGCAGGATTGCCGTGCAATTGTCTCAGGAATTAAATATACCTTTGGTTTATACATTTCATGGAATTTTTTACAACCCCTCGGAATCAATGGAGTTATTCAAACAATGCTCAATTGAACCTACTCTTATTAGCGTTAGTGTACCCGTTCAGAATCATTTGAAACAGAGTGGCATCACTACCGTATTCATCCCAAATGGGATTGATATGAAAGAGTTCAGGCCATACAAGTCGAATCTAAGAAGAAAATTAAACATTCCCAACAAATCCAAAGTCATTCTGTACGCCAGCAGGTTAGAGGATACAAAGTATGAGATTTGCAATCTGTTGTTAGATGCTAGTGAAGAAAAATTACTAGATGCACTACCTAATCTATATCTTCTTATCGCTGGCGGTGGTATGAATGCCGAGAGAATTAAGAAACGTATTAACGATAAAATAAATTCAAAGCGAATCCAGTATATTGGGAACCGAAAGGATATGTCTGAGTTGTACTCGATATGCGATTATGTTGTGGGAACTGGCAGAGTTGCGTTGGAAGCCATTTCTTGCGAATGCCCCGTAATCGCGATTGGTACCGAAGGAACGTTTGGCTTAGTTACTCTTGACAATTTCAATGAGGCCTTGAACTACTATTTCTGTGATCATAAATGTTATCTGCCTATGGATCAGAAACATATTACAAAAGCTATCCTAGATGGCGTGCATTATAAAGTACAACATGCAAATTGGAAAAAAGAGTTGAGGCAAAATATGAAGAAATCTATGGATATTTCCATAGTAACAAAGAGAATATTTAACATATATAGAACAAGGGTACTTGAGATGAGAGAGAAATAATGAGCTATGATAAAATAATGATTGTTGCTCATCCCGATGATGAAATGATATTTGGCGGGGCCCAGCTCATACAAGAAAATGGCTGGCTGGTCATTTGTGTGACAAACGGAAACAACAAGCTCAGACGCAAAGAATTCCAGAAAGTAATGAAGAAGGTTCATGCGGAATTTGAAATGTGGGAGTATGAAGATAAATGGGATGGCGATTTTGATCAGCTTCGTTTGAAATCAGATATAGCTGAGGTACTTGCACGGAAACCTATATCAAAAGTGGTCACTCATAACTTAAAAGGGGAATATGGACACACACAACACATCGCGATATCCAAAATTGTTCATGAATTGGTTTATCAAAATATCTACGTATTCGAAACATCGGAAAAAAAATTAGATGAAAAAATATTAACAAAGAAACAATTGCTGTTAGAATGCTATAAAAGTCAGGATATCGAATGGTTAAAACCATATATTTGTTATGAAACCATTAAGCAAGTAAGGTAATGCATTGCATCATTAAAAGAAATTTAATGGATACGAAGCAACTTTTTCAATAAGAGCACCTCTTAGAATGGGATATGGACTAACCTCTGGTTGTTTTCATCGAAAATCTAAAGGCGCTCTTTTTTCGCTTTAGAGTGGTACGATGAAACAGAGCACAAATATATTTCGCTTAGGCGAAAAATTCCATCTTGCTCAACGTGTCGAAGCCCTTCTGTATTACTTCGTCCAACAGCTCCAGATCGTGCCGGATGCGCTTGGGGCTGTCTTGATCTGCCAGTTTCTTCTCCAACGTGTCCTTAACCTTGGCACGATCTTCACGGCGGTTCTTCCGGTTCGTCGCGCTGCCCTGTTCTCTTGTCTTCTTTTTTGTGGAATCTTCCAACGCCTTCTTGAGCGTGTCTTCCTTTGAGTGGATCAGTTCCATCGTGAGCCCGTTTACAATCGCTTCCCGGCGCTGCTTCATGTAAGAGTACATAGGGGGAAGGCTGATCGGGAACCCGTTATCATTACACCACGCCACCAGTTCCTTCACAGGCGTACCGTCATCAATCATCTTGTCCAGAAGCGACCTGTTATTCCATTTCACCAGTACCGCTACCTTGCCGGGCATGAATTTGTTCGTTCCGTCTTTGAGTCGATCTTGATTTCTTCTCATCATGTTCACCCCGTATCGTTAAGCTGTATAAACGTAATGATCAGCCCTCGATGATTAGATTTAGAATAACGACATTGTTTAATCCACACTATAAGTACATTGTTCGTTCAAAAGTAAGAGTTCCGATCGAACAGCGAATGATGCAATTCCCTAACTACTTCACCTATCATATCTCGAATATATAAACTGAATTAGATCTCCTAAGCATTCGTTGCCCACTTAGACAATGCTTTAACTCCTTTATATACTTAAAGGCAGGCATCAGTGATAACTGCCTCTAAGTTGTTGTGAATAATTTGGCATATGGAGACGAGCCACGGCTCAATAAATCACAATTCACCGACGCGCGATGTTTCGAGATACGAACCCCTCTTTGTTGTAAAACATGCACTCATAGTAGCGTTGTAAGTGAATAGTGCTGCAGATTCAATAGCTGCAACGCTGGTCTGTCATTTGATTTTTCTTATCGCTTCATGATCAAGAACTAAATACGACTTTGCATTGATCTCCTTATTTTGAAGCACGCTTTTGCGCTCAATGCCAATGGCCCAGATTCTCAAAGTAATATCTTCTTTGTATCCCGATCCGTGCGGTAAGATCTCCTTGATATGAATAATGCCGGATTAATTATCAGGGTTGACTTGTCATCGATTAAAAAGGACAAGCGGTAAAAAAACGTCGTCAACAATTTGCGTTATAGCATTGTCGGATAGCATCTCGTGTGTTGTTAGCAACTCGTACCGAATTAAATCAAAGGGAAGCGACATCACCCTCGATTTGCTTGGTGTCCGGTTGATCTCTCCGCGCATCTCCGCATTTTTTAATATTGTTCTCATTATTATTGTTAATTTGTCTTCGGTACCTCGATGCATGAATTGCGGCAAAGAAGAAATCAAATCTTTACCGTGATAATCGACCATAATGCCATGTATCGTTTCGGCACCGATCATTTGCAGCGGTTTGGCTATGCTGAGAAGCAGCGTAAGTACGTCAATGCGCAAATTTCCTGTGTCCGGGGCTTCCATGGAAGGTTTGGGCACATGCTTGAGTATCGCTGCAATAACAAGTTTTGCCTTGCCGGGCCATCGGCGGTATACGGCATTTTTATTAGTTTTTGCCCGCGCAGCAACTCCTTCCATCGACAAACGGGAATAGCCAACCTCGTTAAGCTCATCCCAAGCGGATTGAAGAATGGCATTTTCCAGGATATCCCCTCGGCGTCTGGAACCTGCGTTCTGAACCTCGTTCCCAAATCCCTCATTTCCTTTTTTATTCATGTATGGTTTCCTTCTTTCAAAATATTTCTTATTGCTGTTGATGGTTTTTATATTGCATTTGCATTTCGTATGAACATATTATATCATATGGACATAAGGTACGTATCGTACCTTATTATCGAATTTCATTTATTAGGAGGAATAATATATGTTTAACAAGCCTAAGACCGTACTAATTTCAGGTGCAAGCATCGCCGGGCCAACTCTCGCATTCTGGCTTTGCAAATACGGATTTGATGTTACCGTGGTTGAGCGCTCGGACACGATCCGGGGTGGGGGCTACCCTATCGATGTTCGGGGGACAGCGATCGACGTAGTCGAACGAATGGGAATACTTCCACAGCTTCAGGCGTCTCATATTCATTCGAAAAAGATTACTTTTGTCAATCCCGACGGTAGTGTTGCCGGGATCTTACTGCCGGAGGAACTAACTGGCGGTATGGAAGGGAGGGATATCGAATTGCCGCGGGGAAGTCTGACAGAGTCTCTTTTTGATCTGACGAAGCTTCAGCCGGTCCGATATATGTTTAATGATTCAATCTCCAGCCTGAATGACGATGGCGATGGCGTAGACGTCACCTTCAAAAGTGGACGACGTGACAGATTTGACCTCGTTATCGGTGCCGATGGCTTGCACTCGAATACTCGTCGTCTCACGTTCGGTGAAGAGAATCAGTTTAGTAAGTATCTCGGTTATTGCTTTAATGGTTTTACCATCCCGAATGATATAGGCTTGTCTCACGAATCTGTCACCTACGCTACACCGGGACGGTTTGCCATATTGTCTGCCGTAGGAGACAGCGATACGCTACATGCCTTTTTGACGTTCTCATCCGAAGAGCCTCCATTTACCAATTATCAAGATGCCGATAGGCAGCGGAAGTTGACCGCCGAGATGTTCGCCGACAGCGGATGGATAGTGCCTCGTCTCGTTGAGGCAATGAAGGAGTCTGCCGATTTGTATTATGACATTGTCAGCCAGATCCACATGCCTCATTGGACAAAGGGGCGCATCGCGCTGGTGGGCGATTCAGCCTACGCTGCATCTTTCTTGTCAGGACAAGGCTCAAGTGTCGCGTTGGTAGGAGCGTATATTTTGGCAGGCGAACTGGCCACCCACGAACATCACGAAGAGGCGTTTGCAGCTTATGAAAAAATCATGCGACCTTTTGCTGAGGCAAATCAAGCCCTAGCTGGTAGCGGTGGAACCTTTCTCTTACCGCGGACATGTGAGGAACTCGAAGCTCGTAATCAGGCACTTGCAGCCCTACAGTTGCCTAATCAGAAAAGTATGCCAGGCGATGAGTCTGGAAAAGTACACAGCATGCTGCGCCTGCCTGACTATGCAGCTTTGCTTTGACATTGACCAAGCGATGCGGTCAGACTAAATATAATATACCCAATATACCCAATATACCCAATATACCCAATATACCCGATTAGCCGTATTGGATTGTTGAGGAGAGCAAGGGAAGTCACTGGGCAGCAGGTACCATTGCTACATTGAAAAAAATGGACATTGCTAAGGGTTACTTAGACGGAACGTTCAAACCAAATCAAACGATAACCAGAGCGGAAATCGTAGATATGCTTTCAAAAGTAATGAACGCGAATCTCGTGAAGCATTCGAAGTTCAAGGATGTTGTAGGACACTGGGGAGAGGCAGAGATTGATACATTATCTGATATGGGGATTGTAAAGGGTACGTCGGACGGTTTATTCAAACCGAATGCTAATGCGACTAGATCTGAATCGTTACTCATGATCTTGCGCATGCTGAATGCCAGTCTTGATCATTCGCTAGATGTAGAATAGAAGAAATAGAATGGCTTGAATTCAGCAGGTGCTGGTCAAACGGTATCTGCTGTTTGGTATGCGGCTAAGATGGGGACAGAGTGTTTCGTCGCACTGGATTTTTCGCCGATAGACCCGTTAAGCTGAGCCATATCATAAGTAACGGAAACGATTATGTCATTTGAACAAATATGGATGGGGTCCGTTGCCGAAGCAGCCAACGAGCTGAACCGTATCATAAGTGACGGCGAAAAGCTGTGTTAGGGAACATTCGTGAGTGTTAAGAAATTCTTAAACTCAGTAAAATTCATATTTCCATCTATTTACCCTGTTCTCAATCACCTTATTCGATTCATGATCAGCTCTCCTTATAGTCAGCGATTCTAAGGTACAACGAAATAAGAGGCCGACCTTTATGGTGGGACCTTTGCTTCTTGTACGGTTGCAAACTTACGATTCAATCTGTGCTTGTAATGAGTCATTTTCATTATGTACAGGTAACTTTTTTATAAACCAACCCAGTACCAAAACAAGTATGGCGAGAATAAATTCAATCCAAAAAACCGTTTGCAGACCGGCAACCATGCTTTGTGTTTTCTCGTGCATTGCAGTGGGATCTAGCGAATGGTGAAGATAACGATTGGCTCCGGATGACATGGTGCCGACGAACAATGCGATGCCAATTCCCCCAGCAATCTGTTGGAGCGTATTGTATATGGCTGTGCCATGGGGGACCAGATGACGCGGAAGTTGATTCAATCCTGTTGTCTGAGCCGGCATGACGACGAACGATATGCCTAAGAATAAGAGGACATGATTGAATAGAATGGAACCTTGCGCAGTATCACTGTCGATGCCGGCAAATTGCCACAACGATATGGCGATCAAGAGCAATCCGGGCACTATGACGAATCTCGGCCCGAATTTATCGAATAATTTCCCTGTAACCGGCATCATCATTGCGTTTAAAATGCAGCCTGGCATCAGAAGTAAACCTGTCGCGAATGCTGTCAACTGCCTCACATCCTGCATATAGATCGGCAACAATGTCGTGGTGGCGAATAGAACCATCATCAGGACTACTACCAATACCGCAACCAGAGAAAAAGTAGGATGCCGGAATACGGAAAGATCGATCAACGGCTCTTTGATCGTGAGCTGCCGCCATACAAGCAAGAGCAAGAAGAGGCTGCCTATGGCAATTGACCCGTAACCCAAAGGCTCAACCCAAAGAATTGTTTGGCTGAAGCCGTAGGTGATGCAACCGAAACCGACGGTTGACATCACAATGGATAAAATATCGACCCTTGGCTTGGTTTGTTCTGTCACATTCTTTATGTACATGAATGCATAAATAATCGAAAACAATGCGACAGGAATCACCATATAGAATAGCCATCGCCAATGTAAGGTATCGATGACCAGACCCGACAAAGCTGGCCCGATGACAGGGGCGACCATAATGACCAACCCCATGAGACCCATGGCGGCACCCCGGCGTTCTGGAGGATAAAGGGCGAGAATCGTATTCATCATCAATGGGATCAATAATCCTGTCCCGCAAGCCTGAACAACCCTGCCCATCAGCAAGATTCCGAATCCCGGGGATACTGCACACAAGCAGGTACCGGCCAAAAATAACGCCATCGCAGACATAAACATCTGGCGAGTCGTGAACCATTGCTGCAGCAATGCGGTCACCGGCACCAGTACGCCGATCACGAGCATATAACTCGTCGATAACCATTGTATGGTCGCAGCAGCAACGTTGAATTCCCGCATCAATCCAGGAAATGCATTGGTAAGTAAATTTTCGTTAAGAAACGCAACAAATGCACCGATGAGTAGCGCAGTTAACATCGGCCCTCTCTTCATTCCACTTGCCTCTTGAACCCGTTTGTTCATCTTCTACCTCCCGAATATTCATTGCGTTCCGTCCGTTGTTTGTATATCCAATATCCCCCCGATCGACCTGAAGGCAGGTCAACTCTGCAAGGTTAATCAATCGACAAAGCCGACTTTTCGCAGTGCCTTGACACCGAATCTCCAGTCTCTCGTGCAGATTATCCTACACCATCACTTTCTAACAAGGAATAAAAATTATCGCGGTCTTTGTCATCGAATTTGCCAAGCGTCCGAACCCTGACAAATTCATGTCCACCATACATGTCTATTTCCTCGCCATACCTATTGTAGAGCGCGGTCATATTGCCATCCCGATTCAACTCCATGTACCCGTAACATTTTGCCTCAGGCGCTTCACCGTAAAGGAGTATAAATCTGATTTTATCCACGCTGTTCATGCAGCTCCTCCCTTTCTGTCTTTCGTAATGGCCTTGAATTCATTGCGTTCTGTCCTTTGTGTGTACATCCCTTATCTCCCCATCGACCTGAAGAAAATTTTACATGAAACCGGTTGAATTGGAAAAAGCGATATCGCCCTTCATACTCGGAAATTCATTCATATTTCGAAAGCATAAGGGGGGATCCCCCGCTATGTCGCTCATTCGCACATTATCTCTTGACAGGATGAGATTTGGGGATTATGATAACGTGCCGGTCAACTCTACAAGGTAAATCAATAAAAAGGCCGATTTTTCGAAGTGCCTCGGCACCGAATCGTCAGCCTGTCGTGCAGATCATGGAAATAAAAACCCATAAGAACATCAACAAAGGATAGTCATAATTAATACAGAAAATTTGGATGTAGGGAAAACATAGTGGCTTGTAAGTTGGGTGAATCATCTTAATTTAGAGAAATACTCTTAGTCCCTAAAGAGGTTGGTACATTTTTTTTAAGTACGAACTACAATGTTTTCTAATAAATGGTGTGATTGTACTAATGGCAAGAACTTGGACAAAAAATATGTAGTCACTTGAGCAATTTATCGAACTTGTTAATCTCAAAGGCAAAGATAACTTTGCATAACACCATATTCAGGCCTTCTGTAATTTATGGTAAGATGTTAGGTGTGGATTACCATTTCTATTTCAATTAGTGGAGGCGCTTACTTATGGAGCAAGATTTGCAGCAAGAGGGATACTTTGGAGAGTTCGGGGGCAGCTTTGTCCCGCCGGAATTGCAGGAAGTGTTGAGCTATTTGAGTGAGCAATTTTACAAGTTTAGAGACGACCCAGAATATAAGGAAGAGCTTCGGTATTACCTGCGCGAATACGTTGGTCGCGAGAATCCGCTGACGTATGCGGAGCGGCTGACCAAAGCTTGGGGAGGGCCGAAGATTTACTTGAAGCGAGAGGATCTGAATCATACCGGAGCGCATAAGATCAACAACGCTATTGGCCAGATTCTGCTCGCTAAGCGGATGGGTGCCAAGCGGATTATCGCCGAGACCGGTGCGGGACAGCACGGTGTTGCTACGGCGACGGCTTGTGCCATGTTTAATATGGAATGCGTCATCTACATGGGGGCTGAAGATACACGCCGTCAGGCGCTTAACGTGTTCCGTATGGAGCTGCTCGGTGCGACTGTCGTGCCGGTTCATAAAGGCCAAGGACGATTGAAGGACGCTGTAGATGAAGCGTTGGACGATCTAGTTCGCAATTATAAAAACACGTTTTATTTGCTGGGTTCCGCAGTGGGTCCGCATCCGTTTCCGACGATGGTCAAGCACTTTCAGGCGATTATTAGCGAAGAATCGAAGCTGCAGATTATGGAGAAAGAAGGCCGTCTGCCGGATGCGGTAGTGGCTTGCGTAGGTGGTGGCAGCAATGCGATTGGTGCATTCGCCCATTACATCGACGAGCCAACCGTTCGCTTGATCGGTGTTGAGCCCGATCAAGCGCCATCCTTAACCCAGGGTGTCCCGAGCATCATTCATGGCTTCAAGTGCTTAGTGCTGCTGGACGAGGAAGGCCAGCCGAGGAAGACCTATTCGATCGCCGCGGGACTTGATTATCCGGGCATTGGGCCGGAGCATAGCCACCTGAAGGTGACGGAACGGGCTGAATATGCAACTGTCACCAATGAGGAAGTTCTGGAAGCCTTCCAGGAACTGTCCCGCACGGAGGGAATTATCCCTGCCCTAGAGAGTGCGCATGCGATTGCCTACGCGAAGAAGCTGGCGCCTACGATGGGTCAGGATCAAATTATCATCGTCAATTTGTCTGGCCGCGGGGATAAGGATGTCGAACAAGTGTATCAAATGCTCAAATAAAACAACGGATGCATCACTCATTACAATGCACTAGAAACAGATGTGTAAGACGGAAGGGCGTCCAACTGGGCGCCCTTCGACTTTGCCTTAGATTTGTTGCGTTGAACCGTATCATAAGTGAGGGCGGGATTTTCCCCCCACCTTGAAAATACATGAGCTGTATAGGTGTGGCTCCTTGCTTAAATGGAGATGATGAAGAATCGTTCTTATGGGGTTAATTTAGAAAAAGCAATCTTCTAGGAGGGGTCATATTGCAGCATTTCTTTAACGATCTGATAAAGCAGGACGTTAAATCGTTTCTTTCCAAGCGTGGCTTCGCAAAGAAGAGTTTGAATTTTAATAAGATAACAGGAAACCTCATCTACATGTTCAATTTCCAAAAATCCTCTGGCAATACAGCGGACAATGTAATGTTTTATGTGAACTGCGGTATTTATTCAGCGGAGTTGGCACAGATACAATCGAGAGAGATTCTGACAGCACCCAAAGAATCAGAGTGTCATTTCAGAGCAAGAATTGGGCAAATTGCTGAGTCCGTTCCAGATCGATTTTCTATCACTTCTGATACGAATAGGGATGATTTAATAAAAACGCTGCTAAGCGGATTAGAAGAGGTTATTCATTTCTATGATACGATGACCAGTGTCAGATCAATTGTTGATTATTACACTTCAGGTCCATTTTTACATCTGGGTGAAGAGAGCTTTCATTTGCTATTACAATCCAATGATGTAGCAGCGGCTCAACATTATTTGAAGGCTTTGCAGGAAAAGCACGGAACAGAGAATCGATGGAGCATCTTCGAAAATAAATACAAGACCATCTTCAATAAATACGGAGTGGAATTCGATAAGCACTAAGTCTGCATATTGAACGAGGCCGTCGATTACTTCGACGGTCTTATTTGTACATTAAAAAAGCAAGATAATAGTCCTAGAACCAAACAACGTGGTTTATCATATCCAAAACGTGAACGTTTATATTGAATCATTTTTGGTATAATATTTGGTAGATAAAGAAGATTGAATTTTTGTATACAAGAAATAATGAGAGAAAATGAGGGATGGAAATGTCGTATATCGTTGATTTTAAAAATGTGTCTACGGTAGGTTTAGAGTCTTCACCTGTAGCAGAAGCGCTTGCTGGTTTACGTGCCAATGAAGCCCGTTACTTTATGAATAAATACAAACATGAATATACGGTTGTACCAGCTAGCGAAAGTCAGGAGAACCTTGAATATGTGAACCGCATTTTGAAAGAACGTGATATTGCGTTTGCGGCCAAGCCTTTAGAAACGTCGCGTTTTCAAGTGGAAAATATCCAATTTACCTACGTCTTTTATGAGGATGGTCTTGGGGTCAATGTCATGTACACGGTTGATGACCCTAAGAAGCGGGCTGTTGGTTTTAAGCTTTCTGAGGGGATGGAGGTACCCAAGGAATTGGAAGGGAAGTTTAAGTTTGCTAGGCAGAAGTCGAAACTAGCTGGAACAATTCGGGGCTCGTTTTTTGTTATTAAAGGACAATATTAAAGTAAGCCAAAGCGCAAGTGGAGGAATCCAGTCATTGCGGTCTGAGTCGTCTACGCTGGGATCAGGCTTATATGGATGCAAGTCTATTCGGGTACAGGATGGTGGACTCGGACCATCTTCAGGCTAACCATGTTAACGCGTTTCGCTGGTGCTTTCGTGACTGGAGAACTGTATGGCAATAGTTCAAATAGCAGGGCTCTTTGAGTCATATGTTACTGGCTACTCTTGAGTGTGAAGATTAAGGCTCTATTCCGTTTGGCAGAATAGAGGCTCTATCTTGTTTGCTTAAATTTTCAAAAACACTCGAATATATGCTTGGTTTTCCAAACGAATATTTCTTATAAAATGGCATTAACGAGCGCAGCGGCGGAGTTTACGCTGTTATACATAATAGCTAGTGTTCAAAATCAGGGGCGTAAAAAAATTCTGGTAGAGCGTCACGATTTTGCTTGCACCTTACGTAACGTAATGTTTTACAATAGAGCTACCGGTACCTAGCTAGCGCCAAAGAGTGGAGATGGTTCATGAAGAGACATTGGAAGGTCGGAGATCTCGCCAAGCTGACGGGGCTTACCGTACGAACCTTGCGGTTTTATGATCAAATCGGGTTGTTCCCTCCGTCGGGACAAACGGAATCCGGCCACAGGCTGTACAATGAATTGGACTTGTCGCGATTGCACCAGATATTATCGCTTAAGGAGCTGGGGTTATCTCTCGAGGAGATTAAGTCCGCTTTAAATGGCGGGCAGATCAGTCCGCTTGAGATCGTCAACCTGCAGATAAACCAAATCAAAGAACAGATCAAACTGCAGCAGAAACTATTGGAGCAGCTCAGCTATGTATCCAAGCTCATGCAGGGCAAGGCGGAATTAACGGTTGAAGATTTCACGAACCTTCTGCAAGCGATGAAGGTGGGATTTGAGAAACCGGTCATTGAGCGGCAAACGAGTTGGGAGCGACATTTGGACCTGTTGGGAGACTTTCTTGCCGAAGAGAGCGGTATTCCGAAACTTAAGGAGGAGAATCAATGAACGAACGATTTGTCAAGCATGGAACCTTCGTCGTCGAGCGGACTTATGCCGCTTCACCGGAGCGGGTTTATCACGCATGGGCCGACCCGATTGCCAAGGCCAAGTGGTTTTCGAAGCCAGACATCTTCGATTTCCAGGTTGGCGGGCGCGAGTACAGCAGCGGCGGGCCGCCGGAAGGGCCGATCTTTACCTTCGACGCCAACTACCAGGAGCTTGTTCCAGAGCAGCGCATTGTCTATACGTACACCCTGGATGCAGACGGCATACGCATCTCCGTCTCGATCACAACGGTCGAGCTTATCAAGTTGGAGGGCGGTACGAAGCTGATTTTCACGGAGCAAGGTGTGTTCTTTGACGGACACGATACGCCGGAAGTACGGGAACACGGCACAAACGTTATGTTGGACGCACTGGGTAAGGTAGTAGAAGGGGAGTTAGGAACATGACAATAGGTGAAAATGAACTTATTGCTACACGCGAGTACGATGTCCCGCAGGAGCTCGTGTTTCAGGCCTGGACAACTCCCGATTTGTTAGCCCGATGGTGGGGACCGCAAGGCTTTACGAATACGTTTCACGAGTGCGATATGAGGCCGGGAGGCACGTGGCGGTACACTATGCACGGACCAGATGGCGTGGATTATCCTAACCATAACGTCTTTGTTGAAATCGTGCCGCCGGAGCGGGTTGTGCTTGATCATCTATCTGGCCACGAATTTCGGGTAACGGCTACCTTCGAGGGCTTCGAGGGCCGCACCAGGGTCACCTTCCGTCAACTTTTCAAGAAAAAAGAGGAGTTTGAACAAGCTAAGCCGTACTGCGTAGAAGGTAATGAACAAAACCTTGACCGGCTTGGCAAGGTACTGGCGGATTGGCCTACTAGCTTTGCGAAGTGATATCGGTTTGGAACTGTGCCAGTTATGTGATGACTCTAAAATTATCGCCGTTTACGTTCCCTGTCGGGAATGGACGGCGATTTTTATTTTAGTAATGGGAGGACGCTCGGTGGTGGAGAGCTGACAGCCTATCAAGGCGGATTTCTTGCCTATAGCCCCGTTAAAACTGAAAAATATCAAAAATAGGGCGAAATGACGTGGCTATATTCGCTGCCAGCACCATTCAAGCTATCAAGGGTTGGAAATCTAAGAAAGAATGTGAAGACAACAAAAAATATTACTTTATAGTGGGAGTGATGTAAACGAAGAAAAAGTTATTCAAATTACAACTAACGAACAGATCTCGAACTACATAATTTCGAAATCAGTTTTTTGGGGGATTGGATTCAGGATGAACACTTACAACGAATATTTTTTGTGGATATTCTAATTCCAAAATGATAATATAGGAACATATGTTCCATTTTAGGATATTAATTCCTTAAAATCCAAAAATATGGACAATAAAAAGGAAAATGGAGGATGATGTCGAAATGCCATAGTGCATAAGATTCATAATTATAAGGAAGGGAACCTATGGAGAGAAGTATTATCAGTCGGGTAGTAGGTGAGCAAAGTAAGGGGGAAAGGCTGCAACGATTAAGAGCTATCCAGTTAATTTTTGACGAACTTGAAAAATCCACTAATATATCTGTGCTTGTAGCATGTGAGTATATTGAGGATGTCTATATTACTTCAAATGATGGAAATGGTAAAAGTAATGAATATTTAGAGAGCGATAAAAGTTATGAATCAAAATGTTTTTCATTAAATTCAGATGAAGTTAAGAATAGTTTAGTGAGTTTTCTTGATGTTTTTTTACATCATGGACAGCATATTCGTTTTGGTTTTTATACCAACACTGGTATTACTAATGAACGCACAACTGAGTTATTGAAAAAACATAAGCTGGAACTACCTGAAAAAGAACTTATGCGTCTATTATTAGATAAAGACTATAATGAGGTACTTCCCTATTTGAAATGCATCATATTAGATGATTATAAAAAGCAATACGCGGGCAAAAATGAGACAGGATATTTAGATGTAATTGAGAGATATCCGGATGAAATATGGATTCAATTCCTAAAACAAATTGATTGGAAATTTGACCAGGAAGACGAAAACGAACTTGAAATCACATTAGTATCAAAAGTTAAGAGTTGTCGCTTATATGATACTGTGACCATATCTGGGAAAGAGCAATATATTATTGATGCACTTGATAAAGAGCTTGAAAAAAGACAAGCATTTAAAGACCCTCTTCATCGAATGATTAATGTAGATACAGTAAGAGCAAAATTTCTTGAAATAGGTAACAATGTTGCATCTATAAAACCATTAGACCCATGTTATGAAGATTGGGAGTCGATGGAAAAACCATTTGATGGTCGAAATATTGACAGTAAAATTAAAGATGTATCCCCTGAATATGATGAGTCGACTTTTGAGATTTTTGCAAGAAAAATTGGTTCGATTGAAAAACAACTATTGAGAGTTCAGCCTCAGGAACGTGGTGCATATCTTTATCGTGTATTTGAATCTTGTGAAGAACAACTGATACGAGTCGTATATAAGCAAACACGCCAATACAAAGTTGAACCGCCAGTCGTTGATGATTGGATAGATATGTTGGTTCGTTCAGCGAATTCGCATTTAGAAGATTGGGGTAAAGATTATCATTACCCTTTCAAAAGTGAAAATGCTGTTCGTGATACGATTTATGAATTAATTAACTCATGTTATTTAGCTTTTGACAGGAGGAGTTGAATGTGCAATGAGTGACCAAATAAAGAATAACAATGTGAATGTTAAGAAACGCATGATGTTTAGCGCGGAAGATGATTATTATTATTTCGCTTACAATACGATAATTTTCTTACAGACACTTGGTTTTACAAGTGAGAAGCAACGTTTACAAGAATGGTCGAAATTAAATTATCTAATTCCTTTTTTGTCTAATCACGCATTATTTTCTATTGTTGCTTCCAATAAAGCATTGGATAGTAAAGCTTCGCCCATCGATAGAAATCATTTGAAAGAAACCTACTTAAAAAGTCGTCTGCGACTAAACTGGGCAGGTTCATTGTTCTATGCTCTTCAACAAAAGGGCATTCTTTCCATGTCCAAAAATGAAACTAGAAAATCATTTGATATGTGGTTATCTATTGAAAATCTTCCAGAAGAGTTTTCGTCCTCAGAATTATTTCGAATGGAACGTGAACACAGCAAGCAAATAAAATCCATGTTCTCATATATAAGAACAATGAAAACCGATTCATTACTTGATGAATTGTTTCGCAAAAGGGGCGTAAATATATGGGAAGATTAAAAATTAATCGAGTGCATTACAATGGCGATAAGTACACCTATAGTTCACCCAAATTAACAGATGGCGTAAATATTATTGAAGCTGGAAATGGTGGAGGAAAGTCTACATTTAGTGCTTTAATCTGTTATGCGCTTGGCGATTACGTTCACATGTTTAATTTCTCTAAAACAGAAGTTCATAAAGAAGTCAAAAACGATACTAATAATTTCGTGCTTCTTGAAATTGAAATCAATCATGAGCCTTACTTGATTAAACGTTATTTTGGTCAAAAGCAGAATAACATGATTATTGTCCAAGACAAGAATGGCAAGGATGAGTCATTGTATTTAAACAGACAACATATGCCAGAGGGTCAATCCACTTATTCAGACTGGCTACTTCAAAAACTTGGTATTGAAGTGGTTGACGTTTGGCAAGGCACATCTCACTTTAAAGTTAATTTTACAGATTTGTTTCGTCTTATTCATTATGACCAAGGGACCGAACCAAAAAGAATATATAAAGAGCATAAAACAGATGGCAGTTTTATTTCAGATTCAGTTAATATACGGAAAGTCATTTTCGAGCTGTTGGTAGGTCATCGATTCTCCGATTACTATGCAATGCTTGGACAATTACGTGAGTATGAGAAGCAAAGAGACGCCAAAAAAATATTATTTGATAATTTTGGTGTTTTGGCTACCGAGATGGGATATGACGTAAGCGGTTTTCCATCAAGCGAGCTGCTGAGAAAATTGACAGATGATAAACTGGAACTTCAACGAGTTCAACTATTGCGTAATGACGTTAAGACTAGAAAATCAGATTCTTCAAAATTCGAACTACAAATTCAACAACTTCGTCAAGCGTTAGTCCATAAAGAGCAAGAACTAGCAGAGGCTCAAACGAATCTTAGCAATGTCTCATTTGAACAGCGTGATTTGATTGAACTGAAAGAAGAATTGATAAGAGAAGTTTCACATATTAACAAAATTATTTTTTCTCATAACACACTACATCTTTTTTCTCCAGACCTATGCCCTTGCTGTTTTAATAAAGTGGAACGTGTCAGTGGCATTTGCTTATGTGGTGCAGAAATACAAGAGGGACAAAGTGAACGTTTCTTCTATAATTCGCAGGAATATATTGAGATTTTACGCTCAAAACAAAAATCAGTTGAAACCATAGAAGTTGCTATCAATTCGTGTGGAAAAGAAATTTCGTCCTTACAAGAAGTTATTAAGCAAATTCATTTGAACTTGGAGGGCATACGCAGCCAATTGAAAGAAGCCGAACAGCACACGAATGCTAATAATCAAGAATTACTCCAATTGAATGAACGTGTATATCACTTAAGGAACGCTATTCAAGATAGTGAAAATAGGATTAAAATCATTGAAAAGTATGAAGGAATTGAACGAGCTTTTAATAAAGCAAAAAATGATTTTAATACGCTTCAAACAAAAGTGAGAAATACGCAGGATGTAATAGAACAATTGATACAAGCACAAATTAAGCGGTTTAATGGAATTTACAACGACTTTATGACGAAGACTTTGAATGGAGTAACAAGCGCAGAGATTAATGAGGATTACATGCCTATCATAAACGATGGATATTATAGAGAAGCCAGTTCAGATGTACCTAAACGTTTTTTATATTTCTTAACTCTTTTGGCTATGTCATTGGACTCTAAGAATCGAATTCCATTCCCTCAGTTTTTACTTGTTGATACACCTGAAAACCTGGGGATTGATAAAGATAATTTGGATAAATGTATGGATAGAATTTCTGAATTTCAATCTATGGATTACCAAATTATATTGACAACTGGATTAGGTAAATATCCTAAAACATTATCTGGGTTCATTAAACAAACGGTTACTGAAGGAGACAAGTTGTTAAAGCTGAAATAAATTAGAACCGTTTTGAAAAGATGAAGAACAGGTGCATCATATTGCTTGACGGATGTAGTAAAACGTACAGAATATAGAGAAGTTACAAAATTCTCTGGATGTAAAGGTACATTTAATACTTATCAAATATCGGAGCTTCTACTCTAACTATATGTTCTAAACAGTGGCATTGTGGTAATTCTAAGCCACTGTCCAAGCAACTTCAGTATACCTATGGCAGGTAGTTATTTGCCCCACCGTTCCTAACATCTGTCACCCCTGCGTAGGGCACCGAACCAGATGCCCTTCGACTTCGGTCTTTAGATGACATGCTGAGCCCTACCACAACTAACAGCAAGCTTTTAATTAAATGATCCATAAATGTCGATGGTCTTTCATCAGTATCCCGCCGCGGGAAGCACACCAAGCGCACTTGCCATTCGTTTGATATCAAACTATAATGTGGTTATGGAAAATAGAGATGCTATTTCATTAATCTCCAAAATTAGAGAGAGAGTCAATCGGTTTATTGTAGATGAGATGGTGAAGAATGGGGTAGACGGTATAGGCACTTCGCATGGTGATATCTTCTATGCGCTATTTAAGAACCCCAGACTCACGATGGCGGACATTTCTAAAAGGATTAATAAGGATAAATCTACAGTCACAGCACTTGTTGACAAGCTGGTTCGGCTCGGATATGTGACAAAGGAAAGGGACAAAGAGGACACGAGGGTTGTTTATGTTGCTTTAACCCATAAGGGGAGTGAGCTGAAACCAATCTTTGAATCCATATCGAAAGAAATGTTAGACGTGTTTTACTTCAACATCTCTGAAAAAGAAAAAGAAGATTTGCTTAACATTTTAAAAAAGATTTATGGCAACTTTTAAATTTTTTTCGATATATAGTTTGATATCAAATTAAATGGCGAGGAGGAAAAATCATGAGGGATTTTACGAAAGAATTACCTGATCATACGGAGAAATACATCGGGGACAACGATTTATTTTTAGAGATATTCGAGGGGGATAACCTGCCTAAAGCAACTAAACAAAGGCCTCCGTTACTTTTTGTACACGGTGCCTTCACTGGAAGCTGGATGTGGAGCAAATATATACCTCACTTTATCAGTGAAGGGTGGTACTGCTATGTTATGAACTTGAGAAGTCACTACAAAAGTAGGCTACTGGATATGACGAAGTTAACTTTAGAGGATTATTTGGAGGATATGAAAGAGGTTATCGCTGAGTGTGGGGTTCCACCGATTCTTATCGGATTTAGCATGGGGGGAATCTTGAACCAAAAGTTGGCCGAAACCGTCGAGATCGCCGGGTTGGTGTTGATCGATTCAGTCATAAGCAAAGAAGTTTTTGAAGTAGTGCCCTACAAAGAGTTAGACCAGATGACACCTGGTATCCTATTGCCTGCACCAGTCCGTGAAGAGCTTTCAAGTATAGATGAAACGACAGATGACATTGAATTTCAAAAGAAATATCTGTCCATGGAGTCATCGAAGGCATTTAGTGCTTTTGTTTTTTCAATCGAAGCAAAGGGTATATCTATAGACAGCAGTTCGATTTCTTGCCCTTGCCTGGTTGTCAAAGCAGTAAACGGTGATGATGACGACCGTCGGGGTAGAGTGACAGCGGAGCACCTCCGTGCTGAGTATAAAGGGCTTTGGAACACAACTCATACCGGCGTGCTCGTAGGGCAGAGATATATGGAAGCGGTAGATACAATCATGGATTGGTTAAAAAGATTATAAAATGGACGCGAAGCTAAGACAGCCTACCGTAGAGTAGTGTGTAATCAACAGCGAGGACGCGCTTTGCCGTGAGGGTATCCGGAGGACGGATATGGAGGATCTTGTGCTTGAACTCCCGCGGTGAACCCTTTCACGAGCAACAGTGAAAAATATTGTCTGATAATAGCATCCAGGACCTCTAAAACTCGGTTTTAGGGGTAGTTGTCGTATAAATTACCACGTTAATGGATGAGTTGGTCAAACAAGGTATATGAATAGCTAAAAGTTAAGATGACCTTAAATCTGACGGAGAACGATAGTTCTATTATTCCTGCTTGCTTCACTTATATAAGTTGATCCCAGTAACTGGACAGCGCTCAACATTTGAAATAAGGTCATCCATTCGCCTATAATAAACGTTGGTTCTTTTTTTGTTTACAACTATCATATAATAGTAAATTTTAATATTTTAATCTACAATTAATAGTGGTACACTATGAGTAGGTTATATTTGATCCAGAAAAGATGTGTGATAGGTCGCGACCATGCTCGTAGCGCCTACATTTTTTCTGCAAATCTAAGGGCATAAGGACGGTAAAAATGAGTAACAGACAAACTAAAACAGACGTTATCTTAATTGGTGCTGGAATCATGAGTGCTACTTTGGGGTCGCTGCTGAAAGAATTAGTACCGGACTGGGAAATTACAGTGTTAGAGAGGCGTGAAAACGCAGGAGAGGAAAGTTCTAACGAATGGAATAATGCGGGAACGGGGCATTCTTCACTGTGTGAGCTTAACTACACCGTCGAACAACCGGACGGATCTATAGATATTAGCAAAGCTATTAAAGTTAATGAAGAATATCAGGTTTCAAAGCAGTTTTGGTCTTATCTTGTTAACAGCAATCTGATACGTAATCCGCGGGATTTTATCGTGCCAGTGCCTCATATGAGCTTTGTACAAGGGGAACAAGATGTAACGTTCTTAAAAAATCGTTTTGAAGCACTGTCTGACAATCCCCTGTTTCAAGGGATGGAATTTTCCGATGACCCGGCAAAGCTGATGGAATGGATTCCGCTAATGATGAAAGACCGGACATCCAATAAACCTATAGCGGCTACAAGAATTGAATCTGGCACGGATGTCAACTTTGGCGCTTTAACGCGTACATTGTTTGACCACTTGAAAAGTAAAAATGTCGATATAAAATTCAAACATAATGTTGATGATATTACACGTACTAGCGATGGCTCGTGGGAATTGAAAGTGCGTAATGTCGATAACGGTACCGTTGAAAGTCATGCTGCAAAATTCGTCTTTATCGGCGGCGGCGGCGGAAGCCTGCATTTGCTGCAAAAATCCGGTATTCCTGAAGGAAAAGGTATTGGTGGATTTCCGGTAAGCGGACTATTTATGGTCTGTCAGAAACCGGATGTTGTAGCCAAGCATCGTGCAAAAGTATACGGTAAAGCTGCGATTGGTGCTCCGCCAATGTCGGTTCCACATCTTGACACCAGATTTATCGACAATAAAGAATCGTTGTTCTTCGGACCGTTTGCCGGCTTTTCACCAAAGTTTTTGAAATTTGGTTCCATGTTTGACTTGGTAACTTCCGTAAAACCACATAATCTCGTAACGATGATGGCGGCAGGTGTAAAAAACGTTCCATTGACCACCTACCTGATCAAGGAAGTTATGTTATCGAAAGAAAAGCGCATGGAAGCATTACGGGAATTTGTTCCGAATGCCAAAAGCGAGGATTGGGATTTACTGGTAGCAGGTCAGCGTGTGCAAATTATTAAAGATACGGCTGCTGGCAAAGGAACGCTTCAATTTGGTACAGAAGTTATTAATGCCGCTGATGGCTCGATAGCTGCATTGCTCGGCGCTTCTCCGGGTGCTTCTACCGCCGTTTCCGTTATGCTTGAGATCATCAATAAATGCTTCCCACAACATATCAAAGCGTGGGAGCCGAAAATAAAAGAAATGATTCCTTCTTATGGCGTGTCACTGTTGAAAAACCCAGAGCTTATCGACGAAATTCATACTTCAACCGCACAGACACTTGACTTAGCTGGTAAAAAACAAGCAAATCCGAATAACCAAAAAAACCGTATGTTAAAGGAAGCATAAATTAAGCGTAAGTTGCCGTATCAGCAACTTATGCTTTTTCTTTATGTGTTTTCAATTACCTTTGTTGGCATAATAGACAGAAGTTAATTGTGATGACTGTTGGCCAATTGTTACATCTACGACTCAGAAAGGCCATTAAATCAGGTATTAACCCACTCGCGACTGTGGGGACAAAGAAAGAGCTATGGAGCTTGCCCGAACTGTAAGTTGTGTGGTATTTGCGAAGTTCGCAAATACCACGTTATATGAAAGTCCGGAAACATTTTATGAAAATCTTTAATGAGAGAAAGTGATAAATTGAATAACAAAATAAAGAACTTTGAGTTAATAACTTCTGTACTTAGTTCTTTTTGTTGGATTAAATTTAATTGCATTACTGAATTTCACTTTTATAAAGTCCTTAATAAATTCTTTGATGAAGTTCCTATCTTAGATTTCACTATGGAGTATAAAGAGGATGTAAGTACCTATATAATTAAATTTCGTTTCAAAGGAATAGAAAACTTACAGCTTTCAAGTACAACGAATTATGGTATACAATTATCCGCATTTGAAGTCACTGATATAAGAGAAGATGGATGGTGTGATTTGAATTATAAAGTTAATGACTATGAAAGTCATAACGACGTTATGTTTTATTGCAATGAAATAGAAGTGATATCAATAACAAGATTGTAGCGGACTCGAGAAGCCGGACCTTCATATAACACCGTATCTACGCTGCGGCCTGACGGCCTTGGTCTGCAAGAGGAATTTCGAGGAAGCATAATCAGCAGACAACCCTGTACAGCCTAACCGCGTCGCGGCCAGTTGCTACGCTCCTTTAAGGCAGTGAGGGTTCGTAGATACACAAACGTTAGAAGAAATATCGGCAATATATAATATGTGAGTAGTTCATGAAGCCAATGTTAAAATACATAGTAATTTGGTGTATACTGGATGTATCAGTATTTGGGGGTGTAGCTATGAGTATCGAAGAAAAGTTGCTACAGGATTTTTTAGCGCTACCAGAGGATAAAAAATTAGAAGTTATTGATTTTGTGGAATTTCTCAAGTCTAGAAATCAGAATAAACTTGAAGCTTTAATGGACGATATTATAGTCGAGAATCGCGATGCTCTTGAGGAGTTAGCAAAGTAATGAATACAGTCACTGTAGAACAGATCGTAATATTCCATCGGAAGATCGTAAATGTAACTGGTGGATCGGATGGAATAAGGGATCGCACATTAATCGATAGTGCTTTAAATAAGGCAATATTAACTTTTGATGGTAAGGAATTATATGAAGGGCTTATTAGGAAGATCGCGGTAATTAGTTACGCATTAATTAAGAATCATGGGTTTGTCGATGGGAATAAGCGCATTGGTGTTGCCACTATGTTGTTACTGCTCACACTTAATGACATAACAATAAATTACAGTCAGAGTGAGCTCATTGATTTGGGATTAAGAGTTGCAGAAGGATTATTGAAAGAAGAGGACATAGAACATTGGATTTTAAAACATCAGGTCTGACAGCTTGATGTTTTATTTTTTTATTAAGACTTTTGAAAGTAGTACAAAGAAGGCCGGTACAACTTCTCACACCGTATCTACGCTGCGGCCTTTAGAAGTTGATAGCATTAAATAACACCGTTTTCCCACTGTGAAACCATGAGTGATTGTATCTTTGACTGGATGGCCGCTATCTTAAAAATAATCTGGATTCCTCCACAACCCGGACAAGTGTATATCGCACTTGTCTTTTTTTGTCGTCAAGATGTACAGTACGGGAATCACTCCTTCAACAAATCGAGAAGAAAGTCATAATTCTACAAAAGAAAATCAAAATAGAGCAAAGTTATAAAAACTCATTCCCCTATAATGAACAATATGAAAAAGGCAAGGGAGGTACAGTAAAGCATGAACCAATCAGAAGGAGTTAACAGACAGCCATGAGTGAATTAAGTGAACAGAAGGCAAAACCTACTATTTATCCTGTCATATTTGCCATAAGTTTGGCCCATTTGATCAACGATGCGCTGCAAGCGGTCATTCCAGCTTCTTACCCGATCTTGAGAGATTCGTTGCATTTGTCGTTTACGCAAATAGGTATGATTACGTTCATCTTGTATTTTTCATCCTCGGTTATACAGCCTTTTGTCGGCATGTATGCGGACGCGCGGCCTACGCCGAATTTGCTGCCACTTGGTATGGTAATCGCGGTTCTCGGCATGCTGGGGCTGGCTTTTGCCCCGGGGTATGCGATGGTGCTCGCAGCTGTTGCTTGTGTAGGCTTGGCGTCGGCGATGTTTCATCCGGAGGGGTCGCGAATTTCTTATTTGGCTGCCGGGCCGCGCAGAGGCTTGGCACAATCGATTTTCCAAGTCGGAGGCAACACGGGTAATGCGCTAGCGCCGCTCATGACGGCACTAATCTTTTTTCCATACGGACAATTCGGGGCGATTTGGTTCACGCTGTTAGCTGCTGCAGGCATAGCTATTCAGCTGTGGGTCGCGCGCTGGTATAGAGCGCATTTATCGCTCATTCCGGTGAAAAAAAGCAGTATGAACGCCAGGCAGTTAGACGAAAAACACAAAAAAACGATTCGCTATGCGATCATTCTGATCATTTTCATTGCTTTCGCCAGGTCTTGGTTTGGATCGAGCATCTCGACTTATTTCGTGTTCTACGTGATTGAGCATTTTCAAATATCCGTACCCACTGCGCAGCTTTATATTTTCATTTATTTGGGTGCAGGCATACTCGGAACATTTGTGGGGGGGCCGCTGTCAGACCGAATTGGCCGGAAAAATGTGATCTTGCTTTCTCTGCTCGGCTCAGCTCCGTTCGCCATGCTGCTTCCGCATGCCAATGAGCTGTGGACCTATCCGCTGCTATTTATACTTGGTGTTCTCAATCACAGCAGTTTTTCTGTCACGGTGGTTTATGTGCAGGAGCTGGTACCTGGCAAGGTGGGAACCGTTTCGGGCCTGATTACAGGACTATCCTTCGGTATGGGCGCGATTGGCGCCGTAGCATTGGGAGGCTTGATTGATGCCACCAGCTTGACACTGGTCATTACAGCCTGCTCGTTTATGCCGTTATTGGGCGCTATGGGCTTCTTTCTTCCATCCGACAAAAAGATTCGCGAGTGGTCGGCACAGCAATAATTAGATTTTATTAGAGAGGTGAATGTTATGAACCGAAATTCCTCTGTAGTGTCCATGGATAGACCGATTTCTAAGCAACGGACAGGATCGCTGCAGCGCAAAGAATCCCTGGCTGGTTTATTGTTCGTCAGTCCGATGATTATAGGCGTTACTTTTTTAACGCTGATCCCTATTATAGCGACGTTCCTGATATCCTTCTCCGATTGGAACTTTATTATGGGGCTTCAAGGATTCAAATGGGTTGGCCTGAGTAACTTCCAAACGCTTATGAGCGATACCGCGTTTTTGAAGTCGATGAAAAATAACGCTATGTTTTTACTGACGGTCCCTATTTATATGGGTATTTCTTTGGTGCTCGCGATTCTTATCGAAAAGCATATTTATTTTAAAAGTTTTTTTAAGGTCGCTTTTTTCATGCCCTATATTTCCAGCGTGGTAGCTGTTGCGACCGTGTGGATGGTGCTTTTTAATCCGTCTACAGGACCTGTGAATCAATTTCTGACCTCTATCGGTATTGACAATCCGCCTAAGTGGATAGCAGACCCATCCTACGCGCTGCCTTCACTGATGATGGTATCCATATGGATTTCTATCGGCTTTAACATGATCATTTATATTGCCGGACTACAGAACATTCCCAAGGATCTATATGAAGCGGCCGACATTGATGGTGCCAACGGTTGGGTGAAATTTCAGAAAATCACACTGCCGCTCCTGTCGCCTACTACTTTCTTTTTGCTAGTGTCCGGTATCATTGCCACCTTTAAGGTATTCGATTTGATTGCCATCCTGACAAGGGGTGGACCGATGAGATCCACTTCGATGATGGTTTGGGACATGTATGAAATGGCATTTGTTAATTTGAAGATTGGTTATGCCTCCTCGATGGCATCCGTTTTATTCTTCTGTGTATTGCTTATTACGATATTGCAATGGCTCGGTCAAAAGAAATGGGTCAATTACTAGAAAGGAGGAAGCAGCGTGCAGCTATCACTCAATATACGTAAATTATCGCTTACAATCATCATGTTTGTGTTCAGCCTACTTTTTCTAATGCCCTTTTTCTGGATGATTTCGGCATCCTTCAAGATTGAAGCCGATGTATTTAATTTCCCGATTCAATGGATTCCTGTCCACTGGAATGCTTGGCAAAATTACACGGAGGTATGGTTTGGCAAATATCCCTTCTATACGTACTATTGGAATTCCATTAAAATTAGTGTACTTACAACGCTGATCTCCTGCACGGTTTCAAGCTTGGCAGCCTATGGCTTCTCCAAAGTTCAATTTCCTGCAGGCAAGTGGCTGTTCCTGATCGTATTGGCTACCTATATGGTTCCTGGACAGGCGATTCTCATTCCGCAGTTTATTTTATATCGCTCCGTCGGTTTTTTTGATACCCATATGGGATTGATTGTTCTTAATAGCTTTAGTGTACTGGGCACGTTTATGCTGAGACAGTTTTTCATGGGTATCCACAATGAATACATTGAATCGGCTAAAATGGAAGGTGCGGGGCATTTCAGAATTTATTATAGCATTGCGCTTCCTCTGGTGCGTCCGGCTATAGCCACATATGCCATCCTGCGATTCATTTGGACATGGAACGATTATCAGAATCCGCTAATTTTCTTAAGAACAGATAAGTTGTATACGATCCAATTGGCTATGCAAAAATTTTCGAGCATTAATGGCGAATTTTATTCACTCATCATGGCAGCCGCTGTTTCAGCTATTTTCCCACTGCTGATCGTTTTCCTGATTGGACAAAAAAGTGTAATTGAAGGCATCTCGATGGGAGGCGTTAAAGGATAATCAGGTTAACAATAGAGCGGGTTGGCGTTATAAAGTCAAAATATTAGATAAAAAAGTCAATTCTCTTTTAGAGAAGGAGCCCAAGATATTGTTACAATGAGCGAGAAGTGGAAGCGTTATCACAAATGATGGAGGGGTTCATTTGAAAAACAATAAGTTCAAGGTTGTGCTTGCAGGAACTATGGTACTTAGTCTGTTGGCCGGTTGTTCAACCGAAAGTAAAACGCAATCCAATGAGGGGAGCAGCACACCGTCTGGCGGGAAAGCGAAGGAACCGGTTACGATTCGATTTTTGACGCACGGTATGGACTCGAACTACAACTGGAAGGACACCATTCCCGCTTTTGAGAAAAAATTTCCCGATATTAAGATTGATTTGGTGCAGCTTAGCGATAAGGGAGATACGGCTGAGGCTAACAAAAAGCTCGATTTGGCCGCTTCATCCGGGGAAACGATGGATGTCTTGATGCTGACGGACCCGGCCAGCTTTGCTAAGCGGGTTGCACTGGGGATTGCCGCACCAATGGATGATTTTATTGCCAAAGAAGGCTTTAAGGTCAGCGAAGAATATAAGGTAGATACGCTGCTTAACGGCAAATATTACGCGCTGCCGACGAAGCTGACTCCTTGGTATGTGGTCCTCAATAAAGACCATTTGGATCAGGCTGGACTGAAGGTACCTACGGATTGGACCTGGGATGAGTTTAGGGACTACGCCAAGAAATTGACGAAGGGCGAGGGCCCAACCAAGCGTTACGGCGCATTTTTTCACGGACCGACCGACGGCGGATTCATGGAGTTTATGAAGCTTGAGCTGGGCAATCAGTCAGATAATATGGAGTTCCTCAGAGCGGACGGCACATCAAATCTCGATAGCCCGTTATTTAAAAAGACGCTTGAGCTGTACCTCAAAATGGAGAAGGAGGACAAATCCTTAACTCCGTACGACGAAAGAATTTCACAAAAGCTGCACTATCGTCCTGCATTCTTTAACCAAACGACAAGTATGGTTCTGATGGGCAGCTGGTTTACAAGTGAGCTTGGTGGCACTGACCAATTCCCGCTGAATTTTAACGTTGCAGTAGCGCCATATCCCAAAAATGCGCCTGGCGATCCAAGCGGATACGCACCCTATATAACCGATTACATGGCTATTGCTGCCAGCTCCAAGCATAAGGAAGAAGCTTATAAGTTCATTCGTTGGTACACGACAGAAGGTCAAATCGTACAAGGCAAGCAAATTCCATCATGGAGCAAAGTAAAGCCGGAGGAAATGGGTAAAATTGTCGAGGTCATTCTGAGCAAAACGAAAAATCCGGAAAAGGTGGATAAAGCCTCGATCACGAACGTTATGACCGGTTACAAGTCAGGCAAGTCGATTCCTCCTGTTACGTATCAAGCTGAAATTAATAAAGCGATCAATGAGGAATTTGAGCTGTTAATTTTCGGCAAGCAGGATATAGACACCATGATCAAAAAATCCAAGGACCGTGTTCAAAAATTGATTGATACGAATAAAAAATAAGAAGTTATAATAGAAGCAAGTAGGAGGGGGCCTGTTCTATACCCTTTCTAGGTCGATAAGGGAGGATAGCAGATGTGGAAAATGCTAGCTAGAATGGTGCCACCCCGAACGCTTCGATTTAAACTGATGATTGCATCCGTTGTCTGCATTTTGATTCCGGCTTGTATAACCATCTCGGTCTACAATTATTTAACGCGAGACGCGGTTAAGGAGCAGGCGGTCTCCAATGCTGCGGAATCACTAAAGCTGGTAGACGGCTACGTCACGAATCTGCTGAAATACATGCTTAATATTGCAAATTATATTCAAATTGATTCCGAAATTAACACGATTTTGAATGAGGTTTCAAAATCCGGGTACCAGGGTGCCGATATTGAATATCGGAGATTTGCGGACCGATACAAGATCACTAGTAAAATCACGAATATTACTTTCACCGGCGAGAAGAGCTATGTGACGATTTTATTGAAAAACGGAACGTATTATACGAACTACCCACTGTATGAGTATGATCCGGCACAAATCTTTCAAGAGCCTTGGTTCGGTAAGCTCAAAGAATTGAACGGGCTTCAATCCTACTGGGTAGGCACGGCGCCAACGGTGTTTACGACCGAAAGATCATTAAAAAACACGCATCAACTCTCTGTAGCCCGCACGCTGCGTGGTGATGGACTCGATATTTACGGCTATGTCATTGTAACGGTCATGGAAAATCAAGTGAACCAAATATTCAACCGAATAGCATCGGGTCAGGAAACCTTGCTGCTGGATGAGTCCGATACGATCCTTTCACAAAGGAACAGCGAACATGTCGGCACCCAATTCCCCTATGTGAAGCAAGCGGCAGAGCGTGCCTCGGATATCATCCGTATTGAGAATGAAGATTATTTGCTGACTACGCTCCCGCTAAGCGTTACCGATTGGAAGCTGGTGTCTTTAATTCCTTATAAAAAAGCGATTTTCAAAATCGATTCGATCTTTAAGCGGGTACTTATTTATCAGGTCATCTCATTCCTTGTATTTTTATTGCTGCTGCTCTATCTCCTGCAAGCTTTTACAAAGCCACTCGTGCATCTGGGAAGGGTGGCGGCAACGGTACGGCGAGGCAATTTGGAGGTGCGTTCCTACATCCGGGGCCAGGATGAAATTGGAAATCTCGGCATGTCCATAGATCAAATGCTGGACCACATCAAATATATGATTGCTGAAATTACAGAAACCCAGACGCGCAAGCGCAAGGCAGAACTGGCTATGCTGCAGGTGCAGATCAATCCGCATTTCTTGTTTAATGTACTGAATTCGATTCGAATGAAGGTACTGAGGAAAGGTGATGTGGAAAGCGCGCAAATGATGAGCTCACTCTCCAAGCTTCTCAGAATGACGATCTCTCAGGATCAAGATTTGATCTACCTTCACGAAGAGGTGGGGACCGTCAAGGAGTATGTTCAATTAATGGATATGAGGCAAAAGGAAAAGGTGAACCTTGAAATTGATGTGTCACCGGATGTGCTTTATGAGAAGGTACCGAGATTCTTTTTACAGCCGATTATTGAAAATGCGCTTATTCACGGATTAAATCAATGCGCTGGAACCATTACGCTGAGGGCAACAGTAAATGAACGGCAATTCGTAGTGGTAGTCGAGGATAATGGGCAAGGAATGGAACCCCATGTATTAGCTTCACTTCGTCAAAATGTACTGACCGGCAAAGGCTTGGACACATCAGAGGGAGAGGATGAATACCGCTTTTCCAGTGTGGGTTTGCCTAACGTTTGGGAACGGATGAAGCTAACCTTCGGGGATGCCTTTGAAATGAAGATCGACAGTGAACGCGGAAAAGGGAGCTGGGTAACGATGCTGTTTCCAAGGGAATTGGAGGGTCGCCGCGATGTATAAAGTGATGCTGGTAGATGATGACTATCCCGTTCTTGAGTTATTATCGGAAGCCATAGACTGGGTACGCCTCGACTTGCAGCTGACCAGCGTTCATGAGAATGGGATAAGCGCTCTGGAAGCGTGCGCTGAAGATATGCCGGATATTGTCATTACGGATATTGGCATGCCCAAGATGAATGGTTTGGAGCTCATTCGTGAGCTGCAGCAGCGCAAACCGGATATTCGGGTCGCTATTCTGTCCTGCCATAATGAATTTCGTTTGGCACAGCAGGCGATGAAGCTGAATGTTCAGGATTACCTGCTGAAGGATACTCTGGATCCTGCAGATCTGGAGAAGCTGCTGCTGCAGTTTAAGGACAAACTGGACCAGGAACAGCAGCAGGATCAACTCCATACCCATCTGCTGGACCTGGTTGATCGCAGCAAAGAGCTGATGAGGGAAAAGTTTATTCGCAGTACCATCCAGGAACCAATTTTGGATGCAGCCAAATGGCAAATGGAGGCGAACGCCTTCGGCTTAAGCTTTCAAGGGCAAATATGCCTCCCGGTCATGGGCTTTATCAGCAACTACAGAAGCGTCACCCAGCGATTCGGCTCCAACGATATTTTGCGTTTTGCTGTCAATAATGTGATTCAGGAGGTATTGGACAAGGAGAGTTCCCGGACGATTCATGTCAGCTACGATGCCAAAGAATCGTTTATGCTGTATTTGTACCCGCCAGGCCTTAAGGTAAATCCTTATGAGCAAACGAAACGAACGATTGAGTTGATACAAGGAGCACTACGCCGTTCCTTGAAAATAACCATGAACTATTTGATCGGATCGATAAGCACCAACCATGATGAGCTGAAGCTGGGTCTAAAAGGGCTGCTGGGCAGCTCAGCACAACGCTTTTATTTAGGTGAGGGAGAGATCGCCAGACAACAGGATCGGGGGCTTGTCAAAGCACACGTATTCTCGTTTTACGATAAGGCTAATGAAGAGTTCCGAGACATTCTGATCGATAAACGGGAAGCGGCCTTGCTCCCAACGATCCAACGTTGGATGAACGTATTTAAGGAGCAGTCTTGCCCGCCGGAGATGGTTAAGGATTGGGTATTGAAGCTGCTGCTCGATTTGAAGCTAAAGCTGCAATCCTTACAGCATTTCCGGTCCACGTATTCCGTCGATGTGATGCACAAGGATATCTTAGAGATCGATACCTTGACGGAGCTGGAAAGCTGGCTTATCGATTACTTCCATTCCGCCATATCGGTGACGGGAGAAATTATGGACCATAGCAAACGTCTGTCTGTACTGAATGCCTTGCAATATGTGTCCATGAATTTGGATAAACGCATCTCTCTGGAGGAAGTGGCCGAACATCTCTTTTTGAATTCCAGTTACTTCAGCCGGTTGTTTAAGAAGGAAACGGGAGAGACGTTTATTGAGTATGTGACCCGAATGAAGATGGAAAGAGCGAAAGAACTGCTGGATATGACCAATGAGCCGATGTGTAAAATTTGCGAGCTGCTTGGTTATGACAGCCAGAGCTATTTTATCAAAATATTCAAATCCTATAACGGGCTGACGCCAGTTGAATACAGAAAGCAAAAATCGTTTACTAGTGTCAAAGTATGATTGGCGGTTAACGAATTTGAATAAGTGTGTAGAGAATGATTGCGGGGTGGGTTATCCATGACAAAGTTTGCATTTGTAACGGGAGCGGACCGGGGGTTGGGGTACGAGTTGGTTCTGCAGCTGCTGAACAGGCAATATACCGTATTTGCTGGCAGATATTTGCGTGATTGGGATCAGCTGGACAAGGCAGTACCTGAGTATGACGGTAGGTTAATCGTGATGGATTTGGACGTATCTGACGAAGTAAGTGTTCAGCAAGCTGCAAGTGTGATCGGCGGCCATACGAGTAAGCTGGATGTCGTTATTAATAATGCGGGCATCGGCGGTCGCAAGGACGATGAGATTTTTGGAGAGATCGATTTTAACAACATCATACAGCTATTCAATGTCAATGCATTGGGTCCGCTTCGGGTGACGCAGGCTGTCCTACCACTTCTTATGAACGGTGAAGACAAACTGCTTGTCAATATTTCTTCGGAAGCCGGACAAATTAATCAAACATGGCGGGAGGGCTGGTATGGCTACTGCATGTCGAAGGCGGCATTAAACATTCAGTCTAACCTTGTCCATAATCAATTGAAAAACAAGGGCGGACGAGTTCTTGTCATCCACCCAGGCTGGATGAAGACGTATATGAGTGGGAAATTAAACGAATCCGCAGATGTCGCAGCAGAGGAAGCGGCTTCACAGATCGTAGAAACGCTGCTGCAGTATCAAGAAAACAAAGAGGTATTAACTCACCCGGCTTTCCTTAATTACAAGGCTGAGGAAATGAGCTGGTAAACAGATCGAAAGGGGCTTATAAGCCATATGGAAACTAATAAAAAAGCTTTATTGCTGGGCGACATTATAAACGCCAAATATCATCCGCTTCAAGCGGTTGCAGATGACATCATCGGCGTGTTCGTGGATCATATTCGTGTGGAGGTTTCGGAAGACCGGGAGAAGTTGACGGTTGAACAGCTCAAGGAATTCGATTTATTCATTTCCTATACCGATAGCTGGCGCGTTCAGGTAACGCCAGAGCAAGTAGCGGGACTATTAACTTATGTAAGCAGCGGCGGAGGGCTGCTAGTTATTCATAATGGAGTGTCGCTGCAAGCCAGATATGAGCTGAGCCAATTGATAGGAGCCAAATTTACCGGACATCCTCCTTATACAACGTTGGATTTCCATCTTACTTCCGCAGAACACGAGATTACAGAAGGAATTGAGCCCTTTACGATGGATGAGGAGCCTTACCGTTATGACATGGATCCGTTGTCAGAGAAGACGGTACTGCTCGAATATACCCATGAAGGCGAGAAGTGGCCTGCTGCCTGGGCGCATGAGTACGGTCTGGGCAGAGTTGTCTATCTTATGCCGGGGCATCACGTTGAATCATTCAAGCACCCGACGTACCGGAAGCTGATCCTTCAGGCGGGGCAATGGGCCTTGAGAAAGCAGCTTTAAGCGTAAGGGAAGGCCAATGCTATGAGAAGAAGACCCTCCAGCCTGTTGTATCAGGCTGGAGGGTCTTCTTCTTCAACGATTTATAGTGTGGCTCCTTTTCCACCGTCGACATTCACCGCCGTGCCAGTAACATAAGAGGCCGCATCGGATACGAGAAACGTAATGACATTTGCCGCCTCCTGTGTATAGCCTATGCGTCCCAACGGAATTTGATGGTCGGGAAGCTGCGAGAATTGCTCCCAGGTAAGCTCAGGATGCTGGTTTTTCCAGCCCTTTTCGATTTGATCGCTTTGAATTAATCCCACACACACGGCATTCACGCGAATATGGCTGGAGGCCAAATCTTTACTCATGGCCTTGGTTAACGCCAAGCCTGCTGCACGGCTGACCGAAGTGGGCAGCGTAGACGCGCCAGGGGTTTTGGCGGAGGAGGTAGACATGTTCACAATCGCGCCTTTACCTGATTCTTTTAAGTAAGGCAGCGCTGCTTTGGAACAATGAATAGCACCAAATAATTTCAAGTCGAGATCCTGCGTCCAAACCTCGTGCGTAGCTTGCTCGAAAGGGCTGGCGGCGAAGGTGCCGGCATTATTGATCAATATATCCAATCGCCCAAAGTGCCCTACGGTTTCCGCAACAGCTCTCTGACAATCTTCCTGGGATGAAACGTTCGCTTGAATATAGTGAACGTTTGCGCCTGTTTTCTCAACAATCTTCGCTGCTGCGCTGCGAAGGTCATCCTCATTGCGAGCACAAATGGCGATATGGGCGCCCTCAGAGGCCAGCGTTATCGCTGTTACTAATCCGATCCCCTTGCTTCCACCGGTAATCAGAGCTACTTTTCCTGCTAATCCCAATTCCATTTCGTATCCCCCTATCGTTCATAGGCATTATGAACCTTCCTGTAAAAGAACAATATACCTATTATCTATTTCATTATAGTTGTAATGAATTTCTTTCCTTATCTTTATTTTGATTTTTCGTAGTAATATTTTTACTTTATCAGCAACGAAACCAGGCTTTGAATAGATCTATGCTGATCTATGCAGTAATGGCTAGTTTCTTTCAGAATCCTTTCAGAGGGTTCTGTTACACTTATCCTACAAATTATAAGAATTATAGTATGGAAGTGTCGTATTCCCGCGAACTGTTGGAACTATCGTTAACGCTATTTTTTATTTTAACTGGGAATTTACCCGATATTTGAGAGGGGATTTATTGTGAGAAAACTGATATCTGCTATTCTATTTATGATTCTGATCGTATGTCCTTTATTAAAGCCGGCACAGGTTGATGCTGCGGGTATGATGTTCACATCCGTTTCATCGCAATTCGACACAACATTGGCACTAGACGACAAAGGTCGTATATGGGGTTGGGGTAGGAACGACTTTGGTGAATTGGGTGACGGGACATTGAATAATGAATACCGAACGCCCACGCTGATTACGATCATGGATAATGGATTGCCAGTGTTGTTCAAGGAAGTAAAAGTGGGCTTCAATTCCGCTCTTGCGCTGGATAGGGGCGGACATCTGTGGGCTACAGGTGATAATAGTTTAGGTCAATTGGGACTCGGGGCAGGAACCTCCAGCACGCGTGTCTGGACGAAAGTCGATGTGATGGATGACGGAGGAGTAGCCGTTGTTTTTAAGAAGATCGCCGCCTTACGTGTGAGTTCACTTGCTCTGGATAGCAACGGGAAGCTGTGGATTTGGGGGTTCAGAACATTTACAGCTGATGAGTATGTACCTACCAAAATGTCTTTGGCTGGAGATCCGATCTTCAAAACGATAGAGGGGAACAATGAGGCGGGGCTTGCAATCGATTCCTCGCAGCATATTTGGGAGATTTACATGAGCACATATAACCCCCAAAAATTAACTTTAATGGATGATCATGTGGAGACCGAGTTCCAAAGCATTGCGGTTGGCTCAGGTTATGGAACGGGCACGCACTTAAGTTTAGCAATCGACCTTAGCGGTAATGTATGGACTTGGGGAGGAAACGATCAAGGGCAACTTGGAAACGGGCAAACCTCGGAAACGCCAACATGGTCCCCAGGCAAAATATCGGTTACGGACAACGGAGATCCGGTGAAATTCACACAGATAACCGGAGGAAAGAAGCAGGTGTTGGCGTTGGATGATAAGGGCGATATGTGGACATGGGGGCTAAATGCTTTGGGTCAATTAGGAGATGGCACAACCGCCAATTCTGACGTCCCCCATAGGGTTCTGGTATCGGATAACGGGACTCCTTTCCAATTCTCATCCCTATCGGCTGGTTATGATGTATCGTATGGACTTGATGTCAACGGCCGATTATGGTCGTGGGGAGCACAACAATTACTCGGCGACAACACAACGGGGAACGGTTCGCAAAAGGTACCGAAAAATATATATATTAAACCTCAAGCGTCGTTAACCGCATCGGTGACATCCTCTACTTATCTCCAGCCGATTACCCTGACAGCTTCGATTGTCGGTGCCTTCGACACGCCGTCGGGTGTAGTTGATTTCAAGGATGGGGGAACTGTGTTAGGCAGCGTGCCGCTTGCGGTGAATGGAACAGCCCAATTAAACATTGCGACTCTGCAAGCCAGCTCCCACACCCTCACTGCAAATTATAAGGGTGATGATATCTACTTGGCTCAGACTTCAGGAAATCTCGCCTTCACAGTGAATATGCCGGCTGCACCGTCAATAGCTGTTGTTCCATCGACAACGGCCAATACGAATAACCCTGTGACGCTGACCGTGACAGCGCAAACGTATGGTACCGCCAACTCGCTTGCCGACCTGAAGTGGCTGCCGGGGGATAGGAATGCCGCTGCATTTGCGAGCGCAGGGACCGATATACTGGCTGCTCGAAGCTTTGAGGTTACCAGTAATGGCATCTATACGACATATGCTAAAGATCTGGCAGGCAATGAGAAGGTCACAAAGATACAGATTGCAAATATTAATAGCGCGATCAGCCCAACGGTTGCAAGCTTCGACAAGTATGCTGGAGCCGCGGCGAATGTAGATGTGACGACAACGCTGACGCTAAACGGCAACACGCTAACCAGCGTAGCGAATGGAGCTACGGTCCTGAATCCAGTAACGGACTATACTGTTACGGGTAATACGGTAACGATCTTGAAGGCATACTTGCAGGCACAACCGACAGGGACGGCCAGTCTGACGTTCACGTTCAGCGGCGGAGCAGCCCGGACGCTTACGATATCGGTAAACGATACGACACCGAACAATAGCGCGATCAGTCCGGCAGCAGCAAGCTTCGACAAGTATGCTGGAGCCGCAGAGAATGTGAATGTGACGACAACGCTGACGCTGAGCGGTAATACGCTAAGCGGTATTGCGAACGGCGTAACGACCCTCACTTTGGGAACGGACTATACCGTAACGGGCAGCACAATAACAATCTTGAAGACGTACTTGCAGGCGCAACCGACAGGTACGGCCAGCCTGACGTTCACGTTCAGCGGAGGGGCGGCACAGACGCTTGTGATTGTGGTAAGCGATTCGACACCGAGCAATAGCGCGATCAGCCCGACAGCAGCAAGCTTTGATAAATATGCGGGAGCGGCTGCGAATGTGAATGTGACGACAACGTTGACGCTGAGCGGTAATACGCTAAGCGGTATTGTGGGTGGCGTAACGCCTCTCACATTGGGAACGGACTATACCGTAATGGGCAGCACGGTAACGATCTTGAAGGGGTACTTGCAGGCACAGCCAACAGGTACGGCCAGCCTGACGTTCACGTTCAGCGGAGGGGCGGCACAGACGCTTGTGATTGTGGTAAGCGATTCGACACCGAGCAATAGCGCGATCAGCCCGACAGCAGCAAGCTTTGATAAATATGCGGGAGCGGCGGCGAATGTGGATGTGACGACGGCGCTGACGCTGAACGGCAATACGCTAACAAGTATAGCCGATGGAACAACGGTCCTGACTTTGGGAACAGACTACACCTTAACGGGCAGTACGATAACAATCTTGAAGGCGTATTTGCAGGCACAGCCAACAGGTACAGCCAGCCTGACGTTCACGTTCAGCGGAGGGGCGGCACAGATGTTAACGATAACGGTAAGCGATTCGACGCCGATTCCGTCACGAAATAGTTCAAAGTCAAATTCGCCTCCGACATCTACTGCAGAACCATCTAAGTACCAAATCATTACAGATCCGTCAGGCCGGATTGTCATCATCGTCGATCCCTCAGTCCTGGTAACAGAAACAACTTGGGACGGAACGAGCGTTCAGAAGCTAACCCTACCGGACGACATTCTAAATCAAGCTGCGGAACTGTTGAAGGATACTTTAAATTCAGTGATTACCATTAGGGTTACGGACACAGACCCAGCTGTACATGTACAGCTTTCCGGTGGATCCATCGCGGCTTTAGCCAAGTCTTTCCCGAATGCTGTCATCCAAATCGAACTGATCGGTTCCAGCTTGGAGCTTAAGGCAAGTGTGCTTGACCTGGAGGGCTTGGCCAAACGCCTTGGTGTTGCCGTATCGGATTTGAAAATCGTGACTTCGATGGAACGAGTCAGTGGCTCGGTACGGACTGATCTCGAACGAATGGGTACCTACATAGGCTTCCGAGTACTGGGCAGCGCGGTGGACTTTAAGGTGATGGTCGAAGCAAACGGTCAAGTAGTGGATATACGGGATTTTGGCGGTACGTATATGGTCCGAGGCATTGTATATGAAGCAGGATCTGCAAAGGGCAATGTCATAGCGGTTCATTACGACCCGATCTCTAGCACAGTTTCGTATATCCCTACTCATTTGAGCATGAGGGAAAATGGTAAAAAAGAAGCTGTTATGAAGGTACCTCATTATAGTATCTATGCTGTCGTCGAGACGAACGATCGATCGTTTATTGATTTGAACGGTCATTGGGCAAAAACAGATGTGGAACTGCTTGCATCGAAGCTGATCGTGAACGGCGTTTCGGCCGATCGTTTTGCGGCCGATGCCAGCATCACGCGGGCGGAATTCGCTTCATTGCTCGTGCGTTCAATGGGCATATCGACGGAGCATGACACAGCGTATAAGGGCTATACCGATGTTGCGTCAACTACCTGGTACGCTCCTGCCGTAGAAGCGGCAGTGAAAGCAGGGTTGGTTAATGGGATAACTGCGGATCGCTTTGGACCGGATGAACGGATTAGCCGCGAGCAGATGGCGGTCATGATCGCTAGAGCATTAGCCATTACGTCCGTTGGAGAAAATCGGCAAGGGGATAGCCAAGCACTTGCTGCGTTCACGGATCATGGCTCGATCTCTTCATGGGCAGAGACTGCAGTTGCCCGGTCGGTTACTGCGGGTATCATAACAGGGTTGGATGGTAACCGATTCGCGCCAATGGATTTCGCAACTCGAGCCCAAGCGGCAACCATGTTGAAACGATTTTTGCATACTGTAGGTTTTATCGAGTAATACAAATTAGT
The DNA here is from genome assembly GCF_025567575.1 of Paenibacillus baimaensis. Lineage (NCBI taxonomy): Bacteria > Bacillati > Bacillota > Bacilli > Caryophanales > Paenibacillaceae > Paenibacillus > Paenibacillus baimaensis. Next base: position 115,075 of record NZ_JAOQIO010000016.1, read on the forward strand.
TACGCGGGGCATCGGTGTCCCATGAACGTGCAGGTTCAGGCCCTGCCAACCGCATATAGACGTAGTCTTCGAAAACCCTTGATAATCAAGGGTTTTTCTTGTATGTTCAGCATTAGAAAAGAAGCTTTTGACCCCGCTGAAGCAGCGGTACGGGCTATACGATTTTTCAGATTGGTTGTCGATGGTCTGAAATGTCATTCACTCTATGTTCAAGCCTTGCGCTCTATGTTTTCGTATACTACTATATTAAAAGAAAGGAAAATATAGCAAAATTCTTTTTACGTCATACCTAAAAGGGCCTACCTCATGAATTCCACAGTAGAGCTTGTCTTTATGATTGCCTCAGTGATCATGACGGGCATCATTTTGTCTTTTGCATACAGGTTTAGAAAAGCACGCGGAGTCAGTTATTTTATCGGTGTGATTGTCTGCAGGTTTATTTACTCAAGTGGCGTCATTATGGAGAAAAGCAGCTATTTATTAATGGAGAAGCTAATTTTTCGCAACGTTCAGTATACGGCGCTTAATTTTATAATACCTTTTATGATTTTGTTCGTACATGAATTGACTGGTCATGAAAAGATACTAAGGATACGATGGAAGATCATGTTGTTCGTAGGGTTCGCGCTCTGGTCGCTCCTTATGTGGTTCGACCCTGAACTTCATTTGACATATCGCACCATCCAGCTCTATGACGGTCATTTAGTCACGACAAGAACCGCCTATTCAATCGCGTTCATTATTATTTGTTATAGTACTCTGGCTGTATGTATTTATTTTATATTTCAGTATATTCGGAATATCCGTAACGATTTTCGTAAGCCGGGAATGTGGGTGCTGTTTCTGTCCTCATTTCCGCTTGTTCTTGAGGTTGTGAAATCGGTGAAGCCTGCATGGTCATCCTGGCTGCTTCCGTTGTCGGTTTACTGTGGATTTACAGGCATGTTAATGCTAGTCATTACACTGCGACTTAAATTTTTCTCTACCGTTCCCATTGCCAGGAATATTGTGCTCGATACACTTCAAGAAAGTATTGTGATCGCGAATGCTTCAGGAAAGATTATCGACAGCAATAAACAGGCCTCCGAATGGTTTTCAGAGATGGGATATGCCTCTATTTATGGTCGGAATATGACGGAATTATTGGCGTCTTGGCCGGAATGGCATCAGCTGTGCATGTCAATGGAACAGGGCCGTGTCGAGATTGACGCTTGGCTGGATGGAGAAAGAAAAATCTACAATGTGAACATATATCCGTTACATATACTGGGCAAGCAGGGACAGGGCAGCATTTCTCTCATCTTTGATATTACGGAGAAGCAAAGGCATCTGGAGCAGATTGCACAGCTCAACCAGTTGAAGGATCAACTGTTTACGATCGTATCACACGATATTCGCAGTCCACTGGCGCTGCAGTTTCAACTAGTGGAATTGCTAGAAGAAGATAGATACCGTTTCGATACGGAACATCGGGAAATCATCGAGATGCTAGGTGACCAGATTCGTAATACACTCGGAATGGCTAACAATTTGTTAGAGTGGTTTCGCAGCCAGAGGGAAGATTTATCTCTTCGTCCACAGTCATTGGATTTGTCTGAGGTTGTGGAGGAATGCTGCCATATGCTGCATATTAAAAGTGAGGCCAAACATATCAGTGTGAATCATACGATTGATTCAGGCACTCGTGTGTACGCTGACCGGGAAGCACTTGGATTAATTATTCGTAATTTGTTATCGAACGCCATTAAATTTACCGGACTGGGGGGTTCAGTCCATGTGTATGCCCAGTTATCGGGGGAAATGGTGACCATTTCCGTCCGCGATAACGGGGTAGGTATGGAAGAGGAACAGGTTCATCAGTTATTTGGCGAAAAGCAGCTTAACTCAGTGGCAGGCACCTTGGGCGAGAAGGGGGCGGGACTTGGACTGCTCGTAAGCCGACAGTTCGTACAACTAAGCGGAGGAAATCTATGGGTGGAAAGCCAAGTAGGGCAAGGAAGCGTATTTCACTTCACTATGAGAGGCGGAACAGATTGATGAAAGTTCTCATTGTTGACGATGAGCCTGCGATGCTGTTGGCTATGAAGCGACTGCTGTCGAATATGGAAGGCGTGGAGCTGGTTGGAAGCTTCCAGAATGCGGAAGATGCGCTAGACTTCATTCGGGACAGCGAGGTGGATCTCGCATTTCTGGACATCCAGATCGCTGCGGACAACGGATTAGAGCTGGCCCGCAGCTTGCGTTCGGTTCGTGCTGAACTTGAGATCGTGTTTACAACCTCCCATGCGGAATTTGCGATTCAGGCTTACGACGTTTATCCACTCGACTATATGGTTAAGCCTATTTCCAGAATGCGACTAGCCCAGACTATTAATAGAGCGTCTAGCAGACGCAATGCTTCTTCTTCTTCTGATGGTGGCGACCTCTTGCTTAATCGACTGACGGTTCGGGGACTGGGTTGCTTCGAGGCCAGTAGCAAGCAATTGGGTGCAGTGAAATGGATTTCCAAGAAAAGCATGGAATTATTCGCATATTTGCTCGTTAATCGAGGCCGAAGTGTAGCCAAAATCAGAGTTTTGGAGGATATTTTCCCTGAGATGCCTCTTAAAAATGCGGAAGTGTACCTCCATACGGCGGTTTATCAGCTTCGGAAAGCGTTGTCGCTGCATGGGTTCAAGGAGATGGTCACGTCAGCGCAAGAACAGTATCGTGTAGATTTGGATCAGGCAGATGTTGATTTCATTCGATTTGAGCAGGCCGTGGGGGCATTATCGGAAATTCATGCAGCAAATGAAGCAGAGGCAATCACTTTGGAGAAACAGTTTGCAGGCGAGTTGTTCGAGGATAAATCGTTTGTGTGGGCTGCTGTGGAGCGAGAACGATTGATGATATTGTACGATGCCTTTGCCAAGCGTCTCGCAAGCTGGCTGCTAGATCAGCGGCGATATCGAGAAGCAGCGCACATTGCGAGAAAAATGGTATCTCACAATGAATTTGAAGAAGAGTCCAATCTCCTTCTGCTGAATATCGTAGGGGCTATGGGGGATCGTCAATCCCTTCAACACTATTATGAGCGCTATACACAATTGCTGCTTCAAGAACTCGGCCTACAGCCTTCGGAGAAATTTCGCGAGCTTTATAAACAACATGTGTAATCGCCCCTCGTAAACCGATGGGTATTTTTAATGCTATTGGAGGCTATCAAACCAACTTCTAGATCGAAACAACTCATGAGGTGTAAAATGAAATTATTCAAAAATATATTAGCGATTATTGGAAAGATATTGTTAGCTATAGTTATTAGTTTTCTTTTAATAGGAATGTCTTCGATAGCGTTTAATTGGTTGTTTCACGATAAGATATGGGTAACTAAGTCGCTTCTCTTTATACAAAGTATCTGCTTTATCTTGTCTGTGGTGCTTATGTATGTCTGGTTTGAACGAAAACGTGGGTGGGATCTGGGTTGGACTCAAAATCATAAATGTAAATCATGGTTTGCAGGTGCCTTATGGGGAATTATTATGATGACCAGCACTTTTATGGCCATCTGGTTGTTTGGTGGATTAAAAATAATTGGTGTCAGCTTTGATCTAAAAATTATGCAAAGCTTGGTGTATTGGATATTCTTTTTCCTATTGGTCGCAATAAGTGAGGAGCTACTATCCAGAGGATATTTGCAAGGTCTCATTCGACATTACTTTGGAGTAGCCGCTGGTATTGTAGTAACTTCTCTTTTGTTTGCCGCTATGCACTTGATGAATGCGAATGTGTTAGAAGGCTTTGTTCCACTGATTAACTTATTTTTGGCGGGTGTGATGTTTGGGGTTGCCAGGGAAGTAACGGGTGGATTGTGGTTGCCGATCGGCATTCATTTCACCTGGAATCTACTTCAAGGAAACTTATTTGGTTTTTTCGTCTCTGGAATCAATACTAAGGAATCCATAATTCACATTGAGATTTCAGGTAATAGTTTGATTTCAGGAGGTCAATTTGGTGCAGAAGGCAGCTTGATAACCAGTGCGTTATTGATATTGTATACCATAATAATTTGGCTTTGGTATCGGAAGCAACAACGTTTCTCTCACTATTGAATTGCAAGAAACCCTTCTTACCTAAGAGGCAGAAGGGTTAAGTGCCAAAACCTTTTAGAAATCATATTCCGCTTCTTTCAATTGCCTTACGTTGGCGAAAGCATCGACCAGCATAACGGTATCCTCAACCAATCGCCCAATGCGGAACAGAACATCGTCATTGACGATTTCTTTTCTATTGAAATCCTTTTCCTCGATGAACACATAGGCAGGTACAATATGCGCCTTCATATAAGCTAAAATCGGCTTCAACTGCAGCTCTGCCATTAAATAATGCTTCGCTGTCCCGGCCGTAACCAGAATACTCACGACTTTATCTCGCAAAGCGTTAACCGGCAGCAAATCGAAAATATTTTTGAGTGTTGCTGGAATCGATGCTTGAAATGTTGGCGTTCCGATAATAATGGCGTCAGCGTTCATAATTGTTTCTGTTACAAACTTGGTGTCACCCACATACTCCCGATAATTGCGTCCATCACTGAAGACCAAATTGTATTCCGCAAGATCAAGCAAGACAATGTCTGCATCTGCATATTTCTCACGTGCAGCGCTCAGTGTATAATCCATGGCTGTTCTTGTTTTAGAGCCGACGATAGAACCGGAAATTGCTACAATTTTCATAGTAACACGCCTCCCTTTTGAGCTGTGTGTTTCTTTATTGCCGGCATAATTTCTGTCGCGATCAGCTCGATATTTTTCATGATTTTATCGAAGGGCACACCACTGAAATCAATTTGCGCCATAATACGTTGATGTCCGAATAATTCATATTGGTACAGCAGCTTCTCGATAATTTGCTGCGGGCTGCCCAGTAATAGAACATCCCTGTGATCCGTTGACCGCGCGAATTGCTGCTTGGGATAGCCGACACCTTGCAAAGCCTGCATACCGGCATTCATATGCGGGTAAAATTCGCGAACTGCATCCTGTGAATTTTCCGCCGCGTAGAATAACGTCGTGACCGCAATGGGTAAAGCAGCTGGATCATAACCGCTTTGTGAAGCTGTCTCGCGATAAGCGTCAATGGTGGCTTTAGAGTGGGTTGCCGAGCCGCCAAGCTGTGCCAGCATGATCGGTACACCCGCATATCCCGCTTTGATTGCACTGGCAGGCGTACCGCCCACTGCACGCCAAATCGGTAGTTGGCCATTTAGAGGCTGAGGCAAAATGGATGCGTTATTCAACGGCGCCCGGAATTGACCTTCCCAAGTTACGATGGTTTCTTTATTTAACTTCATAAGAAGTTCCATTTTTTCTTCAAATAATTCTTCATAATCGCGCACATCATAACCAAGTAAGTGATATACCCCTACGCGTGAACCGCGCCCGGCGACAATTTCGGCACGGCCTGTGGAGATCAGATCCAGCGTAGCAAAATCTTCATACACGCGAACAGGATCGGATGTGCTTAACACGGTTACCGAGCTCGAAATTTTTATATTCCTGGTTGCTTGCGCAATGGCTCCCAGAATAACCGAATGCGCTTGAGTTGTAAAATGCGTTTGATGACTTTCGCCTAAGGCAAATACGTCAATTCCGGCCTCTTCGGCCAGCTTGCTTGCTTCGATTAATTCTCGAATACGCTGTTCAGCACTAATGATTGAGCCTGTATGTGGGTTCGGCAAATGATCTCCGATCGAATATAATCCAAATTCAATTCCCTTCGTTGGATCGATGAGATATTGTTCCATCAGAATCTCTCCTTATTTGTAAGTTGTATTTTTAAATATAACTTGACTAGTCAATTGATAATCAAAAAAATTATTCGGGTGGAACTTCTTTTTTTAAGCTGTGCTTATGGACACGCGCCATCAGATTGTGCAGCAACGCCTGTTCGTCTTCAGTTAAAACTTCGTCAAAAAATGACGATTGAAAAGCGGCCTGTTCAGGGAAGGCTATTTCTAGAATAGATTCAGCGTTTGCTGTGAGGCTAATCGTTTTCGTTTTCCAATCCTGCCTTCGTGTAATAAAGCCTTCCTTTTCCAGACGTGCAAGCATACGCGAAATACCGCCCTGCGTTACTGTCACTTTATCTGCTAACTCCATTTGGCTAATCGGTTGATATATTCGGATCTGCATGAGCACATCAAATTGGGCAATCGTTAAACCAAACCGTTTGAGAAATTCGTTCGACATTTGGTTGCTTTGATTCACAAAACGCGATAATCGCAGCCAGATTAAAGAACCGATGGTATTGTTGCGTATTTTGATTACCCCCTCATTGTTGGCTTGGTTATCACTTTACTACTCAATTGATAAAATAGCAAGCGGATATTTATGGTGTAGTACCGGTGCGTTTAATCAGGCTTTGAAAGCACCTGTTCCACGGGGAACAGCAGATTACTAATAGATTAGTTCAGGTTGCACTATACTTAATGGAAAAGGTATACATTTCCGATATAAACTGTAACACGAAGTGAAGTCTATATAACAATACAGGGGGAATGTATGATGCTCTTAAATTCTTTTAGAAAGAGGACCCTCATCCTGATAATTTTGCTTGTCATGCAAATAGGTTCTCTGAACATCGCAAAGGCGGATGGGGTGGCAGGAGATCGAATTATCAAAGATCCCCAACTTGAACAAATCATTAGAGATACAATAAATAAACCTCAAGGGGATCTTACGCCTTTAGACCTTAAACAAATCAAGCAGTTAAAAGGCGACCACCAAAAAATAGAAAGTCTCGAGGGACTTCAATTCGCGACTCAACTTACGGAGATTTGGTTGTCTTATAATCAAATCACCGATATAAGTCCAATAAAAAACTTGATAAATTTACAAGAGATTTATTGCGAGTCAAACGGGATCGCAGATCTTACACCAATTTCAGAATTAATCAATTTATCGAGAGTTTCTTTTACAGCTAATAGGAAGATCTCCGACCTGACCCCTATAAAAAACTTGCAGCATCTGGAATATGCGGATTTTAGTATTACAAATGTAATAGACTTGAGTGCTCTCTCCAATCTGCCCAACCTTAAAACATTGGAACTGATGAGTAATAAATTCTCAGATCTTAGTCCATTAGCCAATCTTCAATCATTGGAGCGTCTCGCCATCGGTAGCAATAAAAACATATCCGATCTATCCCCTTTAAACGGGCTCATTCATCTTAAAGTATTATGGATCACGGAAGATGGGCTTACAGACATCTCTAGCTTAGCAGGCTTAGAAAGCCTTAAAGAATTACATGCTTACAAGAATAACATCCAAGATATCTCCGCGCTTCAAAATTTAAAAAACCTGGAGTTCGTTACCCTATCTAATAACAAAATTCAAGATATATCTCCATTGTTGAAATTGAAAAGTTTAAAGAATGCCGACCTTTATGGTAATTTTGTTCCGGATGAAGCGTTGAAAGAACTAACCAAACACACTAACCCTAATCCGATAAATCTCAATACCAATCAGCCCAAATTGGATAAACCGAATCCTCCTCAACTCTCAGCCAAACCCATACGGTTTAGAGATGTCAATCCAAGTGATTGGTTTTACGAAGACATTCAATGGGCTGCAGGGAAAGGGATGATCGCCGGATATGATGACGGAACTTTTGTCCCAGATGCGAAGATTACTGAAGCCGAATTTTTAAAAATGCTAATATCGTTATATCTCGGGGATTTGTCGAAAAAAAATGATTTGCATTGGTATGATGGGTACTACAGATTTGCGAAGGAACATAAATGGGATGTATCGGGGTTACCCTATTTAAAGGCCAATTCGGTTGATTATACGGGTCCTCTTCCATCCGAAAAGCCGCTTATTCGTTTGGAAGCCGCAATGCTTTTATTGAACGCAGTCGGTAAAGAAGCAGACGCTCCAGATGAACTGATTTGGGAAATGTACAACTGGCATTTTTCCGAGGGAAAAACGGACAAAAGCGTCTATGGATATCAAATAAACGATTTGTTAACCCGCGCGGAAGCAGTATCCCTGCTTTGGAAATTTAAAGAAAACAACCCCAATAATGAGCTGCTACCCGTCACTCAAACAGTTGAAGCTAATCGGGTTTTGTCGATATCGAGAATCTCTTCCGCAATCCAGCAGCTGGCTTATGCCAAAGGGTACCAAGTAAAGCAACCAGCGGCTTTAAACAGGTGGGTGAGAGAAGAGGGGAACATCAGCCAAATGATTAGAGTAAATTCAGAAAACAACCCCAAATTTTCCTTCAGAATTACAGTTAACGCGGAGCAAAATCAGTTTTCGCATATCAACATGACCATTTCGGATGATGCGCGGTCGTTCACAAGGGAACTGCTGGACACGCTCCTCGAAAATCAATCCTACAAAAGCACGATTATGAATGCATTTGATTTGATGCCACAGGCAACACTACGATCAATGGATGTGGACCTTCCATATAATCATTCAGTTGTTTATTTTGACACAAATAGTTTTAATATCCGGTTATATGAGCACGACAAAAAGCCTTTTGGATATTCTGAGCGGTTTTAATTTCTCGTCTTACTATGGTTATTCGGAATGGCAAAGGAAACGGTAGTTCCTTCATAGGGCTTACTGCTAATAGACAAGCCCTTACCGTATAATTGTGTCAATCGTCGATTCGTATTGGAAAGTCCAATTCCGCTTTTTCCCTTCATTGTTGGACTCAACAGTTGATTAGCCAGTTCTTGTTCCATACCCTTGCCATCATCTTGTACTTCAATCAGCGTGAAGCTGTCTTGGCGGGTAATCCGAATATGAACTGTACCGCCTTTGTTTTGACTCAGGAGGCCGTGCTTGACCGCATTTTCAATCAGCGGCTGTATGGAAAGCGGGGGAAGAAGCAAGTTGATGAAGGGCTCCACCTCCCATACGACAGACAGCCTGTCCTCAAATCGTACTTTTTCAATATACAGATAGGCTTCGGCAAGCTCCAGCTCACGGGAAAGCTCGACCTGTTCCCCCGTACTTAGAAAATCAAAGCTGATCCGTAAAAAGGAGGCAAAAGCATCACTTAGATCTCGCATCTTTTCCGTGTCTATCTCACTAAGCGCCATAATGGAATTCAGTGTATTGAATAAAAAATGAGGATGAATTTGTGCCTGTAGGTAGGCGGCTTCCATGCGTGAACGTTCATGGATGGATTGCTTCAGCGTGATCAATGCCCGGATTCGGTATTGGAGTTCCAGCGCATCCACAGGCTTGGTCACATAATCGTTGGCTCCCGACAAAAATCCGGTATAGATGTCAGCAGGCTGACTGCGTGCGGTCAACAGCAATACAGGAAGCTCCGATACGGAGTAATGCTCCCGGACTCTCTGCGTCAACTCGTAGCCGGACATATGGGGCATCATGACATCGGCAATCAGAAGATCCCATTGTGCAGTACCGAGTAATTCCAACACCTCGCGAGCTGATGTTGCTGTCGTAATGGTATAGGGCTCTGCGGAAAGAATACCTGCAAGCACACTCAGGTTAACGGGGTCATCATCAACAGCAAGTATATTCATCTTTCCGTCATTCAATAGCGGAGGGATAAGCACGGAAGCTGCCAATTCACTGATTGCGGTGTCTGGAAAAACAAATCCTGCGGGCCCGGCTTCAATTCGATCTGCTGTTTGGCGGAGAGGTGGAGGTTGCTGCGATAAATGGAGATTCGATATGTTCACTAACGGCAGATCAAAGCTGAATACGGAGCCCTTTCCCAGCTTCGAGCGAACAGTCAAGGCACCGCCGTGCAATTCCACCAGCTGCTTGCATATGCTTAAACCGAGTCCGATACCCCTCCCATCGCTTATTCCATAGGAACCTTGTTCATAAGGAAGAAACGCTCGCACCTGTGTTTCCTCATCCATGCCAACGCCGGTGTCGGAGATATGGATGAAGGCATGTTCATCCCGCATCTCGGCATATACGGAGACTTGTCCTTCCTCCGTATATTTGAGGGCGTTGTGCAATAAATTATACAAAATTTGCACGAGTCTTTTCTCATCGGCCATAACCGGAGGCATCGTTTCTGCAATACCTATATGCAGTTGGATAGGCTTCCCCTCTATCATAAATCTGAGCATACCGACAATACCGGGAACGATCGCTTGAATCTGCAGAGGCTCCTGCTGCAGGACGATGCGGTGTTCCTGGAGCCGAGCGACATCAAGAAGATCACCGAGCATATGCGACATGCGGCGGCTTATGGTGATGAGCAGTTCCATGTCTTTAAGGCTGCGTTCATTCATGGTAGCTTTCTCTTTAGTTACAACGGTTTGAGCGATATTCATAATGCCGTGCAGCGGTGTTCTTAGCTCATGCGATGTATTGGCGAGGAACTGATCCTTCAGCTTATCCGCCTTTTGCAACTGCTCGTTAAGCTTGGTATTTTCCTTGGATTGACGGAAGTATTTTTTAAACCAATAAGTAGAAAAACCAATAATGGCTGCTATGATATCAATCGGATAGTAGACGATCGTAAACTCTCGGATAGAATCCCATAAGCTCCACAGAAAATTAGACACAATGCCAGATGCGGATAACAGCAGGTAGACGGTGTCGTTGTCGGATTGCTTCCTGAAGATCATGGTTCCTGTTATATAGACAAACCAGACAAAGGGCAATAGATAGAAAAAAGCAAATATCTTGAGCTCAACCATTGCATTCACCAGCGGAGCCGATGCGGCCAGTAAGAATCCTGTATAAGAAATGAGCACTACCGTGTATACTCGCAACCATCTGTTGTGTGGAGGTACCGAAGAGAATCTTCTGAACACAAGAAGAATAAAATAGGTTTGCCACATGAGGGAGAGCAGCTTGATTTTCAGTGCCCACGTATAATTAATCGGCAGCCATAATAAGAGCAGGTTATCATGCCCGACCACAACCGAAACACTGACCGCCAGCGTTAACAGACCAACAAACAACAAAGCCCGCTCTTGAGGATTAAATACATAGAGAAGACTCGCATACAAACCGTGAAGCAGCAAAACAATAAACGCAACCAGCTGAAATCCGATGGAATACCAACGTACGTAGTCAATCGCTGCCTGAGAGCCAAAGCGAATGGTCCGCAGGATACCGCCGTTGTAAGGATCGTCGAAGTTAGCTACTCGAATGAGCAGTTCAATCTCTTGAGTGTCTTCCACAAAGTAGGAGGCTGTGTAAGAGACTTTTCTCGGTTTGTAGTCCCGAGCGTTGTCCGCAGGCTTTCCAAAATTGGCCGCAACCAGCCCGTTGATCTCAACGGCTGATGCGGCTTGGATTCCTTGAAGCCAAAAAGCGACAGGCTGGTCCAGTGGATTGATTAAAATACGCAGCCGATACGTTCCGTACCCATACGATGAACCGGAGCCATTCGTCAGCGCGCTGCTCCAATCTCCCGGAACCTGAATATAACGCGATTCGTTCTCGGCCAACCGCACATCCTGATGAGAAACCAGTTTAGCAGGGTAAAACGCCCATTCACCATTTAATGGGATTGTAGTGGAATTCGTTAAGTCCATGCCGCGCATGTCGAGTACACCTTGGACAATAGGAGGGGGCTCCGATGTAGAGAAGGTTTCGGACCAAGTCCATCGCAAGGCAAAGAGTACACTAAGAAATATGACAATCGCGGCTATATATTTTAGGGTGGATTTATTTTGTATTTGCATCATCATACAAAGAAATTCGACATAATTAGTGTGCGTTCCTCTATTTCCATTATTAAGATACACGGATTGAACGACACAAAACCCCAGAGCCTTAGGGTCTGGAGCGTGTGTTTCATCCTTATTAAAGTGCCTCTTTAATCACCTTTTTGTAATAAAAGACGGATAGTATCCCAAAAATCGAGTACAGCGCTGCATAGAGGATCATGACTATAATCATCGGTGTCCAGAGCTCAGATCCAAAAAAGAACCAGCCGGATTGGACGGCAAAATAACTGTGGAGCAGCCCTACGACCAAGGGGATTCCAAAATTAAAGACTTGCTTGGCCCGAATGCCCTGTAATAAATCGCCCTGCGTGAAGCCGAGCTTTCTTAGAATCGTATAACTGGACCTTTCATCTTCACTTTCATCCATTTGTTTAAAATATAGAATACAGCCGGATGTAATCAAAAAGGTCAGTCCGAGGAAGGCAACAATAAACATGATGAGTCCCATATTTTGTTTTTGGCGGTTGCTCATTCCGAGTTGCGAATCGAAGGCATTGTTATCGTCAAAGCTCATCTCGTTAAACAGTTTGTTGGCTGCTTTAACCATGGCCTTATCTTGGATCTCAATACCGATATATACGGAAGAGGCTATTTGAATGGCTGGATTGAGATCTTTTTTCAAGCGCTCAAATATGGCTTCGTCTACAATGGCAACGGGCAAGCCGCCGCTCGTGAAATAACCCGATATAGGAGCATCGATATGGAGCCGTTTATATTGCTGTGGAATGACCTCATGCTGACCCTTCAATTCAATAGCTCCAGCGTCTTTCATGGGCATGAATTTCTGCAGCATGCCACTGGAGTCTGTGAACAGCGTCTCATCAGCGGACAGCTGGATATTGTCGACGGCCCGCTCACTAATAACAGGCAGGGTCATGACTTTCGGATCAAACTTTGCATTCATTTCTTTTAGATTGGTGTCCATGATTTTCTCTGTATTAACGGCTACCTGTAGGACATCAACGGTTTTGTCTGTGTATCCAATATGATTGGCAGTTAATGCTTTTTTAAATTTCTCTGCATCCTGGATATTGGTGATTGAGAAATCTGCAGGAACATACAATTCGGCTGACTTTTCGGCGGAGTAGTACGAGATGTAGCTTAACGACAATAAACCGATGGCAAGCCCGGATACAGTTGTAATGATAGTTAGTAAAACTGCATTCGATTTCATTCTGAACATAATAGAGGAAAGCGACAATACCTCATTAATGTTTAAGTAACCTTGTTTCTTTTTTCGAATGATATTAAATATAAAGCTGACAGAGCCTTTATAAAAAAGATAAGTCCCGAATATAACGGACCCGAGAATAACAATCATCGCCGAGAAGAGCTGATTCATCGTGGTGAAGTCTCCACCAAATAATTTGGAAGAAAGATAATAGCCAACAAGGATCAGAATGATCCCAAGCATTCCGATAATCATTTCAAGGAGGGACACTTTTTTTAATTTACCCTCTGTCAGTGAAGTCACTCTAAATAAGGATAAAATAGTTTGTCTTTGGATGAACGTATAATTCATTAGCATGATGAAGAGATAAATGATAAAAAACACAATCAGTGTCTGAATAAGTGCCTGGTAAGAAAAATGTAGGGCTGCAATAGCATCGACACCTATCGTTTTAAAGAGAATCATAATAATTAATTTGGATACGGAGAATCCTACAAAAATCCCTAATAGTAAGGAGCCAAAATAAAGGATAAAGTTCTCAGCCGTCAAGATTCGGAATATCCTGTTTTTGGTCATCCCTATAAGTTGAAACAAGCCAATTTCTTTACTGCGTCGTTTGATAAAGATGTTGTTGGCATATAAAAGAAAGATGAAAACAATGGCGACAAGTAAGATAGATGCTGCTTTAATGGCCGCGGCCCCTTTAATAGACCCTTCTAATTGCTCCATCGAGGGGTCATATTGTAAGGTGACAAAGGCGAAGTAAAGCGCGGCACTGAAGATTAAGGCAAATACATACAGGTAATAATTTTTCAAATTCTTTTTTAGATTGCGAAGCATGAGCTGATTAATACTCATTCTGCACCCCGCCTAATACACCCTGGGTTTTCATGATATCTTTAAAGAACGTTTGTCTCGTTTCTTCCCCTTTATTGAGCTGCGTATAAATTTGCCCATCCTTGATAAAGATGACTCGACTGCAATAACTGGCTGCTACCGGATCGTGAGTTACCATAATAATGGTAGCCTTTCTTTTCTGGTTTAATTCGCTCAGCTTATTTAATAAATCCGAAGCGGATTTGGAATCCAGTGCACCTGTCGGTTCGTCAGCAAAAATAAGGCTGGGCTCATGTATAAAAGCCCGTGCAGCCGAGGTGCGCTGTTTTTGCCCACCGGAAATTTCGTTCGGATACTTATTGTGCAGATCAACAATCCCCAGTTCTGTCGCAAGGGCTTGAAATCGTTGCTCGGCTGCTTTTTTGGATGTTTTGGTGATGGATAACGGCAGAAGGATATTTTCCTTGACGGTCAGCGTATCTAATAAGTTGTATTCCTGAAAAATAAAGCCCAAATGATTTTTGCGAAATTCGGCTAACTGCTTTTCCTTCATGCCCGAAATTTCGATGCCTTCAATCTTAATGGTGCCGCTGCTGATCTTATCAATCGACGAGAGAACGTTGAGCAATGTCGTTTTACCTGAGCCGGATGCGCCCATGATACTGACGAATTCACCTTTCTCAATCCGTAAATCCAGACCGCTTAATACGGATTGCTGATTCGATTTATTGCCATAGCTTTTGTGAATTTTATTAGCTTCCAAAATAATCATATCGATACACTCCCTTGTCTCATTGGTCTTATTATAAGAGAGTCCGCCTTTCTTATCCTCCGATTGACCGAACAAAACAACAAAGCATGTGACATTGTTGTCACACGCCTGTGATCCGAACAAATTCATTTTTTTGTGGAAACGTTAAGGTGAACGTTGTTCCTTCTCCCACCACAGATTGTACCTGGATATGGATGAGCAGCGACTGTGCTGCCTTGTGGGCCAAATATAACCCCATGCCTGTTGCGGCATGGTCTTGATGCATGGCTGTGGAGGTAAACCCTTTATCGAATATGCGTGGCAGATCCTTGGGGTCAATGCCACGTCCACTATCTTGCACCTCGACGAGGGTTTGATCCGCACGCTGATAGCTTCTGACGATGATGTCGGATGCTGGGCTGTATTTCACGGCATTGGTTAAGAGCTGTCTGAGGATAAAGGCCAGCCATTTGGCATCACTAAGCACCTCTGCTGCTTCTAACTGAATGTCAAAGCCGATCCCTTTTTGAATACACCAGGACTGCAGCGTTCTGATTTCGTTGAAAATAATCGTTTCCAGATCGGTGTGCTCGATATACAAATCATTTTCTATAAACGGAATGCGTCTTTGATGGAGCTGCTGGTCGAGCAGAAGATGAATGCGCAGCCATTCATAAGTTAAATGTGTTTTCATCATGTCGTCGTCCAAACGATCAATCATTAGGTGCATAGCTGTCAGCGGCGTTTTAACCTCATGAATCCAGGATAACAAGTCATCCTTCTCTTCTTCCAGAGCGATCTGGTTTCGCGAAGCGGTCCTTTTCAGGAGCTCGATTTGGTTCGTCATACTGGTATCAATAATTTTCTCGAATGGACTTTCCGGACTGGCGATACTCGTTAAATCCAGATTGTTGTCCCGTTCTTCCAGGCTTTTATAGAAACGGGTCTCAGTATGGTAACGAATCATCAAAAAGACTGTAAACACGATCATCGATAAAAACACCATATAGAGGATGGATTGGAGCGGGATGGTCGGATCCATATAAGCGACGAAGAGGATCAGCAGCTGCTGGCATATAAAAAGCAGAATCCAGCTGCGTCTTTCGATGAGATAGGTTTTAATCAAACGAATTCGCCTCTTCAGCAGCCATATAACCTTGCCCGACCTTCGTCTCAATAAAGCGTCCCAGTTCAAGCTCATCCAGCCTTTTACGCAGACGATTTACATTGACAGTAAGGGTGTTATCGCTTATAAAACGCTTGTCCTCCCACAAGCTGTTGATGAGCTCATCCCGGCTTACGATCTTATTCTTCTTCTCGATAAGCAGCTTTAATATGAAAATTTCGTTTTTGGTTAGCTCAATCGAGCCTGCCTCATTGGATACTACATTTTTCTCATAATCTACAGCTGCGCCGCACCACGATTTGAGTTCGACGGGGTCTGTATTGTAGTTGTATACACGTCGAAGTATCGCTTGTATTTTGGCAATAAGCACATCGAAATGAAAGGGCTTTTGCATATAATCGTCTGCACCCAGCTGCATGGACATCACAATATCCGTTGGGTGATCGCGAGAGGACAGGAATATAATCGGAATAGTCGAATGGGATCGAATCATTCTACACCAATGAAAGCCGTCGAATTTTGGCAGTTGAATATCAATAATGACCAGATCGGGTTTGATCTCTGTGAATTCCTGAATGACCTTACTGAAATCAGTAATCCCATATACATCATAGGACCACTGCGACAATCGATCCTTGATCTCAGTAAATAACGTTGTGTCATCTTCGATTAATAAGAGTTTGAACAAATGGTTTCACCACACAGTTAGATTGATTTATGGTAATTGTATAGTAAAATCTTAGGGTATGCCACAAAGGGCATTTCCCCCAGTCGCATGGTTATCCATGTGAACCATAAAAGTATGCTATCATGAACAGACATCAATTCATCATGGAGGAATCAACTTGAGCAGGCTGCCCAACATACTCGTGTATAATTGGGAACGGGGATATTAAATCTATCAAAATAAGGAATGGAGCAAACGAAATCATGTCTAGTTTACCAAATTGTCCAGCATGTCAGTCCGAATATACATACGAGGATGGAAGTTTGTTGATTTGCCCGGAATGTGCGCATGAATGGAATTTAGAATCGGAGTCCGAACATAGTGAAGATAAAAGGATTGTTAAAGATGCAAATGGTAATGTCTTGAACGATGGTGATTCGGTAACGGTCATCAAGGATTTGAAAGTAAAAGGAAGCTCATCCGTCATCAAAATAGGTACCCGAGTAAAAAACATACGTCTAGTTGACGGGGATCACGATATTGATTGCAAAATTGATAGCTTTGGAGCTATGAAATTAAAATCCGAATTTGTCAAAAAGATATAAAATCAGCTGAACCCAACAGAACAGGTAAGTATTGGTGGCCCTTTAATTTGAAGGGCTTTTTCGTATTTGAAAAGCTGCATAGGGATGGAATTAATAATCCATAATAAGGGATAATCAGGCGAAATAATGCCTCTCCCGGGAATCCATTACCGAGAATTTACATCAGGAGGTTTTAATTAGGAGGAAATAATTTTCATAATATATTTATTGGTGAAATTAATTTACAGACCTAAAAAATTGTGATATGTTATTTATGCTCACATTATAAAAACAACAGGAGGGGAATTCATTGAAATTAGAAAAGTTCCATGGAATCATACCAGCCTTTTATGCATGCTATGACGATCAAGGAGATATCTCAGAAGCCAGAACCCAAGCTCTGTGTGATTATTTGTACGAAAAAAAGGTCCAGGGGGTCTATGTCGGAGGAAGCTCCGGCGAGTGTATTTACCAAAGCCTGGACGAACGTAAGGCGGTACTTAGCTATGTAGCGAATCATTTGAAAGGGAAAATGACGCTCATCGCCCATGTAGGAGCACCTTCTACGAGAGACAGTATTGAATTGGCCAAGCATGCCGCAGCATTGGGATACGATGCTTTATCAGCCATTCCTCCGATTTATTTCAAGCTTCCCGATCGTTCTGTATTCAAATATTGGACGGATATTATCGAAGCAACGCCTTTGGACTTCATTATTTACAACATTCCGCAAACTACGGGCTACACGTTAACGACATCCTTGTTCGAGAAGCTGCTCGCCAACAAAAAGGTGATCGGCGTCAAAAATTCCTCGATGCCGACCATGGATATTGAACGGTTCAAAAAAACAGGCGGAGACGATGTTATCGTATTTAACGGCCCGGATGAACAGTATGTGGCTGGAAGAATCATGGGCGCTGATGGCGGGATCGGTGGCACCTATGCAGCTATGCCGGAGCTATTCCTGCAGGCTAATCAATTCATCCTGCAAGGTAAGTTTGAGGAAGCCAAGCACATCCAGAGCGATATCAACGACATCATTATTGCACTGTGCTCACAGAATGGGTCGATGTACGCCGTGATCAAAGAAATACTCAATAGAAGAGGCGTAAATGTAGGTAGTGTAAGAGCGCCACTTGAAGGCATTTCCAGTGAGGATTCAGGTCCAATTGATGAGATTATTGTGATGATCGATCAGGCTATTCAACGCTATTGCCAATGAGGCCATTAACGAAAAAGACGATTGTATGCTTTGGGGACTCGAACACTTGGGGCTACAATGCCGAAACGGACGCAAGATTCGATGAAGCGACGAGATGGACGGGGCTTCTGGCTGCTGAGCTGGACAGCTCGTACCGTATTATCGAAGAGGGTCTCAGTGGTAGAACGAGTGTAAAAGAAGATCCCTTGTTCGAAGGCTTGTCCGGACTATCCTATCTGTATCCATGTCTGATGTCGCATTCACCCTTGGATTTGGTTGTCATCATGCTCGGAACCAACGACACGAAAGCTCGCTTTCATTTAACTTCTTATAATATTGCTCAAGGCATTGTTCGACTGGCGAAGAAAGCCAGAGCAACAACAACAGGTATAGATGGTCACTCTCCTGAAGTTCTGGTAATTGCCCCGCCTCCGATAGGTGAGAAGTATGTGGACACCTCAATATGCAAATCGATGGGAACTCAGTGCAGCGAGAAATCGTTGGAGCTCGTGGAACATCTGAACGATCTGCTGAAGGGAACGGACATTCATTTTGCCGATTCCAAAGCAGAGGTTGTCATGAATGAAATTGATTATATGCATCTGGATAAGGATGGGCATCGTCAAATGGCGAAATTTGTGCGGGGTCAAATCACAAGTATTTTAAATGAGAGGTAGATGTATACATGAAAAGAAAACGCCTACTTGCTGCTACTGGCGCTTTGATGATGTTGACTTCGGTTATTGCTGGCTGTTCAGGCGGCAATAACGAAGCTAATAGTGGGGCCAGTGCAGGGCAAGCTTCTGCCGGTAAAAAGGTTGAGATCAAGGTATGGCTGACGCCTCAGTGGAAAGGTGTTTTGGATGCATCGGAAAAAGGTGCCGACTATGACAGCTTCCTGAAGTATGCAGCCGAGAAATTTACAGCCCAATACAAGAAATATGATGCAAAAGTAAACGTCGAGGTTATTGCCGGCGACCAGCGGGACCAACTGCTCAACGTAAACTTAAGCAGCGGCACGGCTCCAGATGTATTTTTTGAGAGCGTTTTTGCAATGGGAGATTATGTGCACCGCGGTGCATTGGCACCGTTAAACGATATTGTCGATGACCAAGCCAAAAGCGATATTCCCCAAAGCTATTGGGATGCGGTAACTTTCGGAAAAGATATTTATTTCTACCCGTTCCAGCATAATCCCGGCACCCTGGTGTATAACGCAGATATGCTGAAAGCCGCAGGCTTGGATAAGTTCATCGGCGGAGAAAACGAAATTAAAACGTGGACTCTGGATGAATACGAGCAAATCCTGAAAGGGCTTAAAGACAATCTGCCCAAAGACAAATATTCCAATGCGTACCCGATGTCCTTATTTGCTGTCAATAATCAAGGAGATACATGGAATCTTGCCTATCTGAGAATGTTTGGCAACAAATTTTTTGATGACAAGGGCAATGTGGCTCTGGATGATGAAAAAGGCGTCAAGGCTGCAGCTTGGTTGAAAAAAATCAAAGATGCGGGTTATACGAATCCAGGACCTGAATCGGTATCATCCAATGATGCTAACGGAATGTTCCAGAATCAGCAGCTTGCGATCAGCTTTACGAATCCAATCTTGTTCAACAACATGAAAGTTGGCATGGATACAGGCAAATCTACCAAGTTCGATATTAGACTGGCCAACATTCCGTCCGCAACTGGAGAGCCGCTGTCCTTTACGTATGTGGTTGGAGCCAGCGTATTCCAGAATAAAGATGAGAAAAGAGTCGAAGTGGCGAAAGATTTCGTAAAATTCTTCTCTACGGACCCAGAGCTGGTGAAATCGTCCAAAAACGGTATTCCTGTAAGAAGCTCTGTCTCGGATGAGTTCAAGAACGAAAAGCCTTTATTTGCCGCTTACAATGCCAATTCCAAATATTTGTTTAATTTCACCGGCAACGTCCCTGGATACAGCCAACTAAGAGAAGTTCTTTATCCGGGACTTCAAGCTCTGTATACAGGAGCCAAGACACCAGAGCAGTTCGTTAAGGAGTATCAGACTGGCGGTAACAAGGTGATTCAAACCAACAAAGAAAATTCGATCATTTACCAAAAAAAGTAATCCCGTAAATAAACAATTCACGATTAGCAGTCTTGGGAGCGACGAGCTCCTGAGGCCGGCTAATTAGAAAGGTATACGACATGAGACTACGTAATCAATCCACCAAAGAAAGTATGACCGGTTATTTGTTTATTTTGCCGCAGATGCTGATTTTCTTAATTTTTCTGGTATATCCGATCATAGAAGGCATTAGGCTTAGTTTGTATCAGATCAATTATCAAACCGAGAAGTTTGTTGGACTGAGCAATTACGTGTCGCTGTTTAGTGATGATGTATTTTTTAAGGCGCTTTTTAATACGATTGTGTTCGTTGTTTGTATCGTCATTTTAACGGTTGGATTTGCACTGTTCGTAGCTTCCGCTGTATTCGATAAGAATGCGAAGTATGTCTCCTTCATTAGAGGCAGCTACTATATACCCGTAATGGTATCTATGGTCGTGATGAGCATGGTGTGGAGCTTTTTGCTGAATCCTGCTAATGGACTTATTTCTTATTTTTCTAAAGAAATGGGTCTGGGCACGGTTAATCTCCTTGGGAAAACACAGACGGTTATGCCGGTTATTATATTCGTAACGTTCGTAACAAATGTGGGTCAAGCGATCATCCTGTATATCGCCGCGATGCTCGGCGTTTCCAAAGATTTGTTCGAGGCTGCGGAAGTGGATGGAGCCAGCAGATGGCAGGTTATTTTTAAAATACTGATTCCTTCCGTCCAATCGACCACGGTTTATATTGTTATTATCAACATCATTGCTGTTTTGAAAATATTTGTTGTGATTCAGCTCTTAACAGGCGGGGGGCCGAATAATTCCTCTGTGACGCTCATGTACTATCTCTATAATAATGCCTTCAAATATAATCAGCTCGGTACGGCTTCGGCAGTAGGGGTTATTATGTTCGTGATTACGTTGTTGTTGTCGATGCCTCAGCTAAGAAGCTTGATTAAGGATAAGTAAGGGGGTACTCCGTATGTCGCAGAAAAATAACAAGAAGAAGATGGAACGATCTGATATTATATCCAATATCATTATCTTTCTCCTCGCGCTGTTTAACTTGTTTCCTTTATATTGGTTGTTTACAAGCTCGCTGAAAAACAGCTCGGATGTTGTGAAGATGCCGCCCGACTGGTGGCCGAGCACGATCACCTTCTCGAACTATGCAGATGTGTTTCAAAGCCAACCGGCTTTAAGATGGGCATTCAACAGTATATTTGTATCGGGTGCCTCCACCGTCCTTGTCATCATCGTAGGGGCGATGGCCGCGTATGCCTTCTCGAAGCTTAAATTCAAAGGTAAGGATATCATATTTATCATTTTTATTTCCAGCCTGATGATTCCCAAGGAAATCATGATTGTGCCTTTATTTCGGATTACGCAGCAATTTGGAATGGTCAACAGCTTCAACGGGATGATATGGCCGAACGTTGCTACCGCATTTGGGGTGTTTTTGTTAAAAGGTTTTTTTGATGCGACTCCGAATGCTTTAAGAGAAGCCTCCAGAATTGATGGGGCAGGGGAATGGAGAACCTTCCTGCAAATTATGCTGCCTATAGTCAAGCCTGGCATCGGTGCGTTATTTATCCTAAACTTCGTTCAAGTCTGGAACGACTACCTATGGCAATCCGTCGTAGGGCAAGAGAAGAACATGAAAACATTAATGGTAGGTACCGCTACCTTGATGCAGGATCTGAATCCGAACTTCGCTTATAAAATGGCGGGGGCCACGGTGGCTGCGATACCGATGTTATTGATCTTTATTTTATTCCAACGGTACTTTACCCAAGGTATGACAGCTGGAGCTGTCAAAGAGTAAATATTATAGGTGTGGAGTTGGAAGCAGATGTATACAAACAGAAATATACTCGATATGATACAAAGAAAGCTGGTCGTTTCTTGCCAAGCCTTGCCTGAAGAACCGCTGCACAGCCCATTTATTATGGGAAGAATGGCATATGCGGCTTACTTGGGTGGCGCTTCGGGAATTCGAGCTAACAGCGTGGACGATATTAAGGAAATCAAAAAGCATGTGGATTTACCGATCATCGGGATTATCAAAAGTGTTTATGAAGGATCGGAAGTATTTATCACCCCTACGATGAAGGAAGTCGATGAGCTTTACCGCGAAGGTGTAGATATGATCGCGATGGATGCAACCGACCGCAGAAGACCGGATGGCTTAACCATAACGGAGCTGTTTCCTCACATAAGAGAAAAGTACAAGAATCAGCTCTTTATGGCGGATTGCTCGACCTATGAGGAGGCCCTCACAGCTGTTGAGCTTGGTTTCGATAGTATCGGAACTACGTTAAGCGGTTATACAGAAGCGACCAAAGACAAATCCTTGCCTGATTTTGATTTGATCGAGACACTTGTGAATACGCTATCTGTTCCCGTCATTGCAGAGGGCGGTATTTCGACACCCGAGGAATTAAAAAAATTATTCGATCTGGGTATTTACTCGGCTGTAGTGGGGTCTGCCATTACGAGACCGATGGAAATCACCAAAAAATTTATGAAGGCTGTCGAATAACGTATGGTCATGAAAATTTTAGCGGCGGATATCGGTGGAACCAACACGAAGATGGGCATTTGCGATGAACGAGGACATATCGATCAATTTAAGGAGTACCCGACGGAAAGCGACAGGGGAGGCCCTCATGTCGTGGAAAGATTACTTGACCAGATGGCCGCGTATGAGGAATACGATGCGATTGCTATCAGTACAGCCGGTCAAGTCAATGTCGAAGAAGGATATATTGTTTATGCAAATCCCAATATTCCGGATTACACGGGCATGAAGATTAGGGAGCTTGTAGAAAATCGATTTCACAAGCCGGTTAAGGTAGAAAATGATGTCAATGCGGCCGCGCTCGGAGAAGCTTACTTTGGTGCAGCCCAATCGTTTCAAGATTTCTTATGTCTTACTTTCGGTACAGGGATCGGCGGAGCTATTGTTATTCATCATCAGATATACCGTGGAGCGAACGGTGTGGCCGCGGAGTTTGGGCATATGCTTACGCGTCCGTTGTCGGAAATGAGCAGCAGTGCAGGCAAGCCTTACTATGAAACCTATGCTTCAACGACAGCCTTGGTCCGAATGGCCAAGCAAGCAGATCCGGAATGTGTGGACGGGAAAGTTTTATTTGATAAAATAAGAACAGGCAACGATAAGCTGCAGCAAATTGTACACGCCTGGACGGCCGAGGTAGCCGTTGGTTTAGCGTCACTCATTCATATTTTTAATCCATCGGCTATTATTGTTGGTGGCGGAGTGATGGAGCAGGATGAGCTGGTTCGTCTAGTCGAGGTACAAACCAAGGATTTGATTATGGAAAGTTTCTCGGACGTGAAAATAGTTAAGGCATCACTTGGGAACAAGGCTGGTTTATTAGGTGCGGCATCACTATTTTTACGATGAATGTCGCGCAGCTATAATCCCTGAAGCCCCGAGCGTCTGAATCCTGAGGATTAAAAGAGGTGATAGGTTGCGCGCAGTCAATATTTTTACAACGATACATTCCAAGTACAATAACCTGACGAATACGGAAAAAAAAGTAGCGGATCATGTCCTGGAAAATGCGAAAAGTGTGGTATACATGTCCATTACCGATCTGGCAGATGTTTGCGGAGTGGGTGAATCCAGTATATTCAGGTTTTGCAGGTCCTTGAGCTATAAAGGGTATCAGGATTTCAAGATTGCACTGGCACATAGCATCACGGTGGAAAATGAAATACCGCAGCTCACGGACAAGGTTCTGATGAATGATACGATCGATCAGGTGGCTTCCAAGGTGTTGGCAACCAATATCAGCGCATTGAACGAAACGTTTAATTTAATCGATATCGCCAAAATGGATCAAGCCATAGACCATCTGCTTAAAGCGGAACGGGTCATCTTTTTTGGCGTCGGTTCTTCGTTAATGACGGCCATGGAAGCGAAAATCAAGTTTATGCGCATCACCAACAAAACGGAATGTACGATCGATTCGCATCTTCAGATGATGTCGGCGGCATTGATGACCAAACGGGATGTTGCCGTGATTATTTCTTATTCCGGCTCTACCAAGGATACCATCGAGGTGGCCAAGAAGGTAAAAGAACGCGGCGCGACGATCATTTCCATTACCAGATTCGAGAAGTCCCCGCTCACTTCCTATTCGGATCTTACGCTGCTGTGCGGTGCGAACGAGGGCCCTTTGCAGGGCGGTTCCTTATCTGCGAAAATATCACAGCTCTATTTGCTGGACCTCCTATATGTTGAATATTTCAAAAGGGATTATGAGGAGTCCATTAGAAATAAGGAAAGCACGGCTGCGTCCGTGACTGTTAAATTACTTTGATATTGTGCAAATGTTGAATGACTTCTGAAATACGCAATTGGGGGAATCGGTTATGATTATAGGTTCGATGTCATTATGGGAAAGCCAATCTACATTCGAGCATAAGATTATCGTATCGGCCATAGAGGAACTGAATACAATCCTCAAACAAAATCCTGCTGCAGGGCGAATTGAAATCAATGGCGACCAGATATACGCTACAATTATGGAATTCGAAACCAAACCCATTCAAGATCAGCTTGCCGAGAAACATGAATTGTATATCGATGTCCATTACCTGATTGAAGGCGAAGAGACTATCGGCTGGTTTGCACTTCGGGACGATGCTGTAACTGCGAAGCCTTATGACAGTGAACAGGATTACGCGCTGTATGAGCCTACGGCGGACGAGCTAATGCTCCAGCTCAAACCTGGGATGTATGCGGTCTTTTTCCCGAACGATATTCATAGACCCGGCATGGGGCAGCAAACGAAAATCAAGAAGGCCGTAGTGAAAATTCATGTGGATTTGTTTAAATCATAAATTCGATTCGATTGGTTATGTGCGAAGGCAAGCTGACCGAAAGTCGAGGCAAAAGCAAGCCCGGTATCTATTAAGGTACTGGGCTTTTGCTATTTTAAGCTGGAGGAAGCCTACTGCGGAGTCATGTCGATGGAAGTAGCAAATGATAAGCTTCTGTCGTTTTCTTTAATAAATCGATGAATTCACGAGCAGCGTACCCCATATATTTTTCCTTGTGATGGACCACTCCGATTTGTCTGTGGAAAGAGGGGTTTTCGATTTTGATAATGTTAATGTGTTCATTATTCCATATATTCAACAGCGTTCTGGAGAGAATGGATACGCCCGCCTGATTTTCTATCAAGCAAATGATCGCTTCGGGAGAATCTGTTTCAATTAACGGCGCGATGCTTATTCCTTGTAATGAACAAGCAGCATCAATTTGCTGGCGGCACTTGTAGTACTTGGGGAACAAAATGAAGGGCAAATGGGCTATTTCATCTAAATGGACGGCAGCATTGTGAGCCAAAGGATGATGTTTGGAAATAGCCAAATACAGCTCCTCCTCGTATAAGGGCACTGTGGTCATTCGTTCATCATGCACCGGAACAATCGTTAAAGCAAAGTCAATTTCATTCTGCAGGGCCCGTTCTACAATATCATCGGAACTAACAATCGTAATCTTGATGTTGGGATAATTGTCGTGAAATTCCAAAAGCAATTGGGAAACCAATTGATTAAGCTCACCCGTTAGAGCTCCTACTGTCAAGCTGCCTTGTTTCATAGTTTGCAGCTCCTGAATCTCTTCCCGAGCACTTACCATGCTGTTAAATATCGTGTGGCAATGCTTTAATAAGATGAATCCAGCTTCGGTTATCGCTGTTTTTTTTCCTATTCGGTCAAATAACAAGGTGCCCATTTCATCTTCTAATGCTTTGATTTGATGGCTTAAAGTAGGCTGTGTTACTCCTAGTTCCTCCGAAGCACGTGTGAAATGAAGCGTCTTGCATACTGCCATAAAATATTCTAACTGCCTGATTTCCATATTGACCTCCGCAAGACATTATATAGACTGATCACAATGTCCCTATTATACCACTACTCCCTCCACGGCGATTGCAGCACACAGTCACAAAAATTGGTATGCTTAAAACCCGGAAGTAAAAGCCCGCATACATCGGCTTTGATATTCCCAAACGTAGTTTCCGGCTTATGTTTAAAGCCTTCAAGGAAAGCTGGCAAGATCTTCGTTTTGAAATTATCACGCGGGAACGCAACGACAACCTTCTCACGTATGTCCTCCGAGATGCTGTCAAAGTTTTCACCCATAACATCATAGCCTACTCCTGAATAGATTAACGCCACTTCGGGCTCTTTATACTGGGCGACCCCGATGGTCGTGTGCAGGGCGATAGCATCCCATACAAGTCGAATAGACTCATCAGGAACTCCGTGCTGCTGAAGATAGCTTCTGGCTGCATTGGCCCCATCGACTTCAAAGCGTTTGTCGGGGCTGCTATATTTCGGAGTAAGCCCCAAGTCATGAAACAGTGCGCTAATATAAAGAAGCTCGGGATCGAATTTGACTCCTGCATGCTGGCCTTGAAGAGCTCCGAAAAGATAGACGCGGTGGGAATGGTTCCATAGTAGGGTGTTACCATGCTCGCGAAGTAATTCAGCCGCTCCAACCGCTAGCTTACTATCAGGAATACGAATATCAGCAATGGATTTCAACATAAAAAGGGCCTCCTCAGTGGTAGTTGAATACCCTCCCATTATAATACCCTTAATAATGATCGATCAATGCTATTGTTTCTATAATAACAATAGATATGACGCATGGTGTCATCCTATATTTTACAATGGGAAAGGGTGGCATTATGATGAAGAAGAAGAGGGTGTTAGTTAACAGTTAGTTAACCAACCCAAGCGTGCGCTATGACGCTGCTTGGGGGTTACTGAACCTACTATAAGGAATGAGGTGTTGTAATGGACAGCAAGACGTTTTCCGGGCCGCATAAGGTTATTGGTCAAACGGCTTCAGTAGGTTTCCAAGTTGGAGTTCGAAGAACGCTTCCTATCTCCCAGGAGCAGGCCTGGGTATTTCTGATCTCTTCTGAGGGCTTGAAATTATGGCTCGGCGACCTGCCATCCCTTAATCTAAACGTGGGGGAATCTTTTCGATCCAAAGAAGGCATTACAGGTCAGCTGCGAGTGGTTAAGCCGTTTCAACAACTCCGTATGACATGGGGGACCAAGGACTGGGAACAGCCATCCACTCTGCAAATCCGTTTGCTATCCGATAAGCCTGACAAAACAACGATTAGCTTTCACCAGGAAAAGCTGGATAGTTCCAACACAAGAGAACAGATGAAGCTTCATTGGGAACAGGTACTAGCCGCGATCACAAACCAAATCACATAAAGTGGTTGTTCCTTGCCTAAGGCTCAATGATATGGATACGAGGGACGTCGACCGCATGAAAAGCGTAACACTATTGGACTTTCAAAAAAAGAAATGACTCCCGATAAATCCAGAAGTCATCTCATGGCTGCTGAGCTGTGCTTTTCCTGATGTGTTAGAAATTTGCGTTACCCATTTTGCCTGATTGAAAGTCTTGATAAGCTTCAGTAATCTCTTCGCGGCTGTTCATGACAAAGGGACCTTGTTGAAAGATGGGCTCATTAATGGGTTCCCCGCTTAGGATAATGACCAGTGTATCATCGCTTTGTCCTTCAATGACGATTTCACCGGAAGTATTGCCAAATAGAACAAATGTTCCTTCGCTCGCGATGGTGGTTTCGTTGATTTTGGCTTCCCCTCTAAGCACCAAAGCGGCAGTGTTGAACGAGGAGGGAAGCTCGAATTGCGCTCTCCCATTAGCTTTGAAATCAATATCAAACAAATGGATCGGCGTGAAGGTGCTGGCAGGCCCACGAACGCCGTTGTACTCACCAGCGATGATACGGACTTCTCCGCCATCATTAGGCAGCGCTACTCTACCCATATTTGATTTCAGTAATTCCTGATATTGGGGCGGGTGCATCTTATTCGCACGAGGGAGATTAACCCACAGTTGAATAAAATGAAAGCTGCCGCCGCGTTGCGAAAATTCCTTCTCATGATATTCCTTATGCAGCAGTCCAGAGCCCGCTGTCATCCACTGAACATCCCCGGGTCCAATGATCCCGTGATTGCCATGATTGTCATGATGCTCGACATAACCGTCATAAGCAATAGATACCGTTTCGAAGCCTCTGTGAGGATGAGCGCCGACTCCTTTGGTTTTACTGCTGGGTGGAAAAACAAACGGTGCGTTATAGTCCATGAGAATAAACGGGCTGAATCGTTGTCCGAAGTTATTACCCGACGGAAAGTAGTTGGATACACGAAATCCATCCCCTACCATATGGAATGGTGCACCCTGATAGGTTCCCTCAATAGTTCTGAATGTTGTTGTCATATTCATGCACTCCTTTACCTAATAGTTTGAGCAGCTCAATGGTTTCTTGCTTTTGCGCTTGCGAAAGGCCGTTCATAATTTGCTGTATACTTTCTGCATGCTGTGGGAAAATACGATTAATCATTTCTTTACCTGCAACCGTCAAGTCCGCATAAACAACTCTTCGGTCTTCAAGGCAAGGGATCCGTTCAACGAGCCCCTTTTTCTCCAGCTTATCCAGGTTATAAGTCATCGTGCCGCTTGTGATTAGAATTTTCTCGCCAATTTGTTGAATGGGTATTTTGCCTTTGGTCGATAATACCTCCAGAATTCCGAACTCGGAAGGAGTTAACTCATAGTTTTTAATATCCTTGGCAGCCTTATCCATAAGGCTCTTGTAGGTTTTGGATAACACGACCAAGAGCTTGAGTGAAAGAGCTTGATCATCATCCGCAGACTGCTTCGTCATGGTGCATCACCTCATCGATAATATCTTTATATAAATAATCTTAAATTAAAGATATCATGTTAAGAATGTTTAGTCAACCCATGCTTCCATCGAAATGATGTGGAGATAATGGGTTCCACCGTCGGACAGCCAGCCTAAAATCATCGATTTTATGAGTAATTGCGTAATATGGTATACTATTCTCGCGTATAAGACGCTTGCATAATGGATCGTGTATATAAAAGGTGGCATTGTCATGAAACAAAAAGGCATAGATATGATTTTTCTTATTGCAGGTTCGTTGATGTTCGCACTGGCTGTTAATCTATTCATTATTCCCAATACCTTTGGTGAGGGCGGGGTTACGGGCTTAACGATTATTTTATATTACTTGTTCCAATGGTCTCCGGGACTGGTCAACTTGATATTGAATGCTTTTTTACTGATGATCGGCTATAAATTTTTGGATAAGACGACGATTATTTATACGATCATTGCTGTGGTCTTCAATTCTTTTTTTCTGTATGTCACAGAGGGCTGGCGCATTTCCTCTAATGAACTGTTGGTAAACGCCATATTTGGCGGGGTATTTGCTGGTATCGGGCTAGGCTTGATTATTCGGGTAGGTGGCACTACGGCGGGTTCGACGATATTGGCCAGGATTGCTAATAAGTATTTGGACTGGAATATCAGCTACTCCTTGCTGTTGTTGGATTTAATCGTCGCAGCTTCTTCCTATTTTATTATTGGGGCCCAGAGCTTGATGCTTACGATTATTATGCTTTATGTAGGCACCAAGGTGATGGATTTTATTATTGAAGGCGTTAATCCCAAAAAGGCGGTTACGATCATATCGGAAGAACAGAATAAGATCGCTGAGCAAGTGAATGTACGGTTGGACAGAGGCGTTACCGTTATGTACGGTCATGGTTACTATTCCAAAAAGCCCAGAGAGATCCTCTATATTGTAGTCAGCAAGCAGGAAGTCAGTTTGCTCAAAAAAATTGTGAAGTCGATAGATAAAAATGCGTTTATCACCGTTCATGATGTGCGTGATGTATTCGGAAACGGGTTTGTTGATATTTCAAAGTAATACACAAGGGATGGATCCTATGAAACGAATCACGATTTTAATAGCTGACGATGAGATAGAGATTGCGGAGCTGGTTGCGTTACATCTGCACAAAGAGGGTTATCACGTTATTAAAGCTTCGGATGGGTTGGAGGCTGTTCAGGCTGTTCAGACACATGCCGTTGATTTGGCGATTCTAGATATTATGATGCCCAAGCTGGACGGTTATGAAGTCACCCGACAAATTCGGGAACAGCATGCTATGCCCATCATTTTTTTGAGTGCCAAAACCTCTGATCTGGATAAGATCGCAGGACTGGTAAGGGGAGCGGACGATTATATGACCAAACCGTTCAACCCGATGGAATTGGTTGCTCGTGTGAATGCTCAGCTGCGGCGTTCGATGCAGTTGAATCAACCGGCAGCAGCGAATAAACCTGTGTTGGAGGCAGGGGGATTGGCCATTTATCCGGATCAACGTACCGTTACCCTGTATGGCCAGACTGTCGAGCTGACGCCAAAGGAATTTGATATCTTGTACTTGCTGGCCCGTTCTCCCAAGAAAGTCTATAGTGCGGAACATATTTTTCAGCAGGTGTGGGGCGAAGCCTACTATGAGGGTGGGAACACGGTCATGGTGCATATTCGTACCTTACGGAAAAAGCTTGGAGAAGATATGCATAAAAACAAGCTGATCAAAACCATTTGGGGAGTCGGGTACACATTTAATGGATAAAAAGCTGCGCAGCTTCCGGTCCAAAATGATCCTGCTACTCGGTTTAAGTATGATTCTATCCGGCATCATTACCTATGTTGTCTATAAAGCTCTCCAGCTGTATTATCATTCTCAAGTCCGATATGGAGATTCACTGGCTTATATTCGCTTGTTTGTGAATAGGATCGGAGACGTTAACTTTTTCCTGCTTATTTTTGTCCCGCTCGCGATCATGTTTTTCTTTTTCTTAACGAAGCCTTATGCTGCTTATTTTCATAAGATTTCCAACGGGATACATCATCTCGCCAATGGCGATTTTAAAAACCGGGTTCATATCTCAGCGGGCGATGAATTTGGCGATATTGCGAAGGATATTAATCTGGCTAGTGAAAAATTGCAAGCGGCTGTAGAGAGAGGTGATTTTGCAGAAAGCAGTAAGGATCAACTGGTCTTGAATTTGGCTCATGATTTGCGTACGCCTTTGACCTCAGTTTTGGGTTATTTGGATTTCATTCTTAAGGACGATCAATTAACAGAGGAACAAATCAAACATTATACGAGCATCGCTTTTACCAAGTCTCAACGATTAGAAAAGCTGATTGATGAGCTATTTGAAATCGCCAGAATGAACTACGGCATGCTTCCCATTGTAAAGGAAGAAATTGATCTTAGTGAGCTGCTTATACAAGTAAATGAAGAGCTATATCCGGTTTTGGAGAAAAATCAACTTATTGCCCGATTGAATGTGGCTCCGCATCTGAATATGTGGGGTGACGGCGAGCTATTGGCACGTGGATTTCAAAATCTTTTGACCAATGCCATCCGTTATGGAAGTGACGGCCAGTTTGTAGATATTAATGGCTATCTGGATGCCGGAGAAGTAGTCGTTCAAGTAGTCAATTATGGTGATTGTATTGATCCTGAGGAACTGCCCCATATTTTTGAAATGTTTTATATCGGCGATCAAGCACGATCTCATCAAGGGGGAAGTACAGGTCTCGGTTTGTTCATTACGAAAAATATTGTGTCGCAGCATCATGGCACCGTTACTGTTCAAAGCAGCTTGATACGTACGGTCTTTGAAGTGCGTTTACCCCGAGAGCACACCACGACATAACCAGATCATACAATCCCATCCCAAGTTTCCGTGCTCCCATAATTTAAGAAAAACTTTATATTTACCCCACTTCTTTTTAAAGATTTTCCCCTATCCTGAAGGTGTGAAGGACAGGAGGGAATTGAGGATGAAGAAGTGGTTTTTTTTGTTTGTTGTTCTTTTACTGCTCGGTTATGGAGTCTTTCAACAAAAGGCGGAGGTCTCACTGCTGTATCCAAGTAACAAACCCAATCAAGCACAAGAGGTGTCTTCTCAGGTGAAGAACCAAACGATAAAGGTGGCAAAGGATCAGGTCTACCAAGGGAATCTGATATTGGTCAATAAGGTATATCCCCTTCATCAACAAGGTGTGAAATCCGATGTGATCAAGCTGTCTCAGCATAAGGAATTGGTTAAGGGCTATGGCTTGTACGATAACAATATCCAACTATCCAAAAGTGTAGTTCAAGCATTCCAGAAGCTGGTTGGTGCTGCTGATAAAGATAAAGTACGCAACTTTTCCATAACAAGCGGCTATCGGGGCCTGAAGGAGCAAGAGAAGCTGTATGAAGAAATGGGCTCGGACTATGCATTGCCCGCGGGGTATAGCGAACACAATCTAGGTTTATCTCTGGATATTGGATCCACTTTGATGGAGATGAATCAAGCGCCTGAAGGAAAGTGGCTTAATCAAAATGCGTGGAAATACGGTTTTATTTTACGCTACCCGAAGGACCAGACAGCGATCACAGGCATTCAATATGAGCCATGGCATTATCGTTATGTTGGTTTGCCTCACAGCGCCATTATGCAAAAACAGCATTTGGTTTTGGAGCAATATTTGGATTACGTTAAAAAAGAAAAGAGCGTTACGTTTCAGGTTGATGGTGAGAAGTATGAGATTTCTTATTACCCGGTTTCCAATAACACGACGATTAAAGTACCCGCCAACCGCCGCTATGAAATATCAGGCAACAACATGGATGGAGTCATTGTGACGGTGTATCCCTGACTTCAACGAATTCATTAAAAAATAATCCCTAACCATGGGTAGATAAGCTATAATAAAATCCGGATAGCTAATTAGATGCAGCAGCTTGGATAGGTGAAGGAACAGCTGAATTTTACACAAAACTGTAAATTTATCAATCTGAATGGATCCGCAGAAGCGAGATCCTTTCTTTCATACAATTTTTACGATAGGTTTGGATCAAATTCTACCTGGAGGATAGCAGCCGATTATGAGCTATGTACTGTACTTTTCTGCACTGCTGATGGCCGCTACTTGCTGCTCCTTGTTCATGACCTACCTTTGCTGGAAAAGGAGGGAGCTGCCGATCGCGGTCAGCTTGGGCTTGGGCTTGCTGGCGGGTTCCTTTTATTCCTTCGGATATGCCTTTGAAATTGTCAGCTCCAACCTTGAGCAAATCCGCTTCTGGTTGAGGTTTGAATATATCGGAATTCCTTTTGGCACGGTACTCTGGTTTATGATGGTGCTGCAGTTTACGGGTCACCAAGCTTTTCTGAACAGAGGGAGAATCGCTTTGCTGATGGTCGTTCCTGTTGTTACGTTCGTAGCACATTATACGAACGACTGGCATCATTTGTTTTACAAAAGTATAACGATTGACGATTCTGAGGGATTTCCACTAGCTTCCATGGTCACGGGCCCTTTATACAAGGTTCATGTGGGGTATGCCTATTTCTTTTGCATTATCGGCATGGGTCTACTGTTTCATATGTATCGGGATGCGGCCACTACGGTCAGGAAGCAAATTATTTTTGTGGTGATTGGGTCCTGCGGGCCTTACGGCGTGACGGCTGTATATTTGAGCGGTATTATCCCTACTTCCGTTGATTTTTCCCCTTTCGGATTTGTTTTTTCGGGAATTTTTTATATGTGGGGAATCTATCAATTTAACCTGCTGAAGTTGGCTCCTCTGGCTTTACAAAAAGTGTTTGAATCGATGCGGGACGCAGTTATTGTATTAGATCTGGACTATAGGGTCACCAGCTTCAATCAGTCAGCCAGACGGGTGATGGCAGGCTTGAATCATAAAAAAGCGAATGGTATGCTGGCTGCCGATGTCTTCTCTGTGTATCCGGAGCTAATAGACAGGATCAGACAGGAGCCCTTCAAGGATAGCAGGCTGATGATTACAGAGGCAGAAACCTCCAAATTTTATAATGTCCATATCTCACAGGTCAGTGACAACAAACAGGTTGCGCTGGGTATTATGCTGCTGTTAAGCGATGTTACAGAGGATGTACATAATCAGGAGAAGTTGTTAACGAGTACCAGGCAGCTTGGCGAGCTCAATTCGTTCAAGGACAAGCTGTTCAATGTTATCGCTCACGATATTCGCGACCCGCTTGCGGTGCTTGTCAGTTTGATGGAGCTCATGGAGGAGGAAATGCAGTCTTGTGATGGGGAACATGATGAGGTAGTCAACGAAATGGGACAGCAAATCCAGAATACCTTTATGTTGGTGGAAAGTTTGCTGGAATGGTTTCGCAGCCAAAAAGGTGGAATGGTGTTTAACCCGGTTATCGCTGATCTGTCCCACACTGTTCAGGCTAATATCCGGCCGCTGCAGGTGCGAAGTAAAGGCAAGCGCATACAAATAACGTCTCTGATACCAAAAGGGACCCGGATATATGCTGACAAAGAAATGTTGGATCTGGTCATTCGCAACCTCCTGTCTAATGCGATTAAATTTACAGATAACGAAGGAAGCATTCAAATTGAAGCCCATCAGGTAGATAATGAAATTATTGTATCGATCAAAGATACCGGGTCTGGTATAACGCCGGATCAGGCCAGTACCTTATTTCAGGACGATAATCCGGTTTCTTCAGTGGGAACGGCTGGCGAGCGGGGTGTGGGGCTGGGGCTCACTTTATGCAGAGAGTTTGTTCGAATGAACGGTGGAGATATCTGGTTCGATAGTAAGCTTGATCAAGGGAGCATCTTTTACTTTTCCATTCCTACGCTTCACGAGGAAGCTTGAGTAATTACCGGACTAAAGGGAGGGGGGATGATATGAAGATCGTCATTGTCGATGACGAAAAGGCTATGCATTT
Source organism: Paenibacillus baimaensis (assembly GCF_025567575.1). Classification (NCBI taxonomy): domain Bacteria; kingdom Bacillati; phylum Bacillota; class Bacilli; order Caryophanales; family Paenibacillaceae; genus Paenibacillus; species Paenibacillus baimaensis. Next base: position 149,933 of record NZ_JAOQIO010000016.1, read on the forward strand.
GATCATGAGACGAATGCTTGGCAAGATCGAGGAAGTCGAAGTTGTAGGCAGTTTTCTGGAGACGATGTCGGCGTATTCGTTTGTGGAGAACCATGAAGTCGATCTGGTGCTGGTCGATATTAGTATGCCAAGAGAAAGCGGGATTGAATTTGCGCAAAGATTAAGAGAGCGTGGCGAACATATGAAAATTGTGTTTGTGACTTCACATAAGGAATATGCACTATCGGCATTCGACGTCTATGCGTACGATTATATCGTCAAGCCGCTTACACAGGATCGACTTCTTCGAACGATTCAGAGAGCACTTACCGAGCAATCGAATGAGGGGACTCAGATGGATCGCAGGTCGGTTACCCTTGCCGCGGGGCCTGTAGAAACGAAGTATGATTTTGAGAGAACTAACTTGGCCCAGCAGGAGCTGCGCACCGACTTGATGGAGAATTGGCCTGATTGGATAGAGGGCGGGGATTTGACGAATAAGCCTGGATACCAGAAATTGAATGATGCAAATCAGCTGATGAACAGCCCTGAACATATGGAGTTTCATCTTGCGAAGGATACCGGGGATGCCTTACAGGTCCTTGTGGATCCCTTGACGAACCGTGAAACGGAAATATTACTGGCTCTGGCAGAAGGCTTATCCAATAAGGAAATAGCCGATCGATTTTTATTAACGGAAGGTACCGTCAAAAACCATTTGTACAATCTGTACAGCAAGCTTAGTGTGAAAAGGCGGGCGCAGGCTATTAAACGGGCGAGGGAACTGCGGATATTAAGATAAGCTGTAAAGCATTCCATCTTTTTCATCATATTGGGGGTCAGACCGGTATGTATACGGATTAAAGAAAGCGTGTTATGCGTTGCAGCGCAGAATTCGCTTTTTTGTGTATTCATGGCAATCTAGGCAAACAGTGAGACCGGAGATATTTACGACATATGGGTAATAGTCACGGTTGACTACTACAGATTAACGATATATAATCATAATTATATTAGTCACGAATGACTAATTGAATGTCAGTCTTGGACTGTGTACTTTCTTATAGGATTGAACAATGATTTTTCTGAGATTATGATGGGAAGCCTAATATAGGAGGGATACAGTTATGGTCCAATTCGGTGCAGTTCATATGCAAGTTGTTTCGAGCATTGGAATGGTGGCGATGGCACTGCTAGCCATCTTCGTCCGTATGAGAGGAACCAACAAACCGATCTCAACCGTAAAAATCATCATGCCACCGATCGGTATGAGCACTGGTTTTTTGATGTTTGTCGCGCCTGCCTTCCGGGTGCCAGGGATGTGGGGTTTGCTTGCTTTTTTGGTGGGACTGCTGTTATTTTCTTATCCATTAATCCGAAGCTCGCAATTGGAGCTGCATGATGGTCAAGTGTTCGTCAAGCGATCCAAGTCATTTGCTTTCGTCATGCTCGGTCTGTTGGCACTAAGGGTAGCGCTTCATAGCTACATCGAACAATATATATCGATCCCGCAAACAGGAGCGCTTTTCTTTCTACTCGCTTTTGGCATGCTCGTACCTTGGCGGGCTGCCATGCTGCTGAGATACCGCAAGCTGCAGCGCACAGTTTCGTAAACATCACACATGAAAATGTGGATATAAATAGCTATCTCGCTCGTGTTCGAGTGTGGGATCAAGGACTGTGTGTTCTGCCGTTGCAGAGCCATGGTCCTTTTCTTTGGTAAAGTCATCAATCTCTTGCTTTCATAAAAGAGTTCTGGGACAATGAAAAGCAGATTCTTCATACGAAAGAGCAGACTGGAAAGGGCGTAATAGGATGAACTACAAAATGATCGTACTTGATTTAGATGACACGCTGCTTCGTGATGACCATACCATCTCTCCGCGTACCCTGAAAGCATTAATCAACGCACAGGAAGCAGGGGTTAAGGTAGTACTTGCTTCCGGCCGTCCTACGTTTGCGATGACCCATATTGCCAAGGAGCTGGAGCTCGAAAAATACGGAAGTTATATATTATCCTTCAACGGTGCCACAATTGTTAACTGCGCAACCAACGAACCGATATTCAGCAGTACCTTAACGCCAGAAACTGTACATGAGCTATACCACATAAGTAAACAAGAGAAAGCATGGATTCACACCTATACAGGTGATGAGATCGTAACGGAAGCCCATAATGAGTATACCGATATCGAATCCGTTATTACGGGAATGAAAATCGTCAAGGTAGATAGCTTTGTCGATGCGATCCAACAACCCGTTGTAAAGGTATTAATGATGGAAGACCCTGAAAAGCTGGTAATGGTCGAAAAGAAACTTCAAGAGCAGCTCAAAGGCAAGCTGAGTGTAATGCGCTCGAAGCCGTTTTTCCTGGAGTTCACGGAAGCTGGCGTAGATAAAGGGACAAGCTTGCATCATCTTATTCAGCAGCTTGGCATTCAACAAGAAGAGGTCATCGCCATCGGAGACAGTTACAACGACCTTGCCATGATTACATTTGCAGGACTGGGCGTGGCGATGGGCAACGCCCATGACGATATTAAACAAATTGCCGATTTTGTTACGGATACCAATATGAACGATGGCGTTGCCAAGGTCGTTGAAGCCTTTATTTTAGATAAGCTTGCAGCTATTTGACAGCCAAGTCTTCAATAGAGGTAACGCTCATATAGGCAGGAACGACCAGTCCGAGCTTGGTTCCAACCAGGTTGGGTCCGAGGTCTTCGAATTTACCTTGAAATTTCTCATAATAGTCTTGATGTGTTGTGGGCAGCCAGCCTGCCACCATGGCGTCAGCATCTCCGCTAGCGATCCCTGCCCACATCGGTCCGGCTTCCACCTGCAGCATATCCACTTGGTAGCCTAATTTGCTTTCCAGCACGTATTTAACAACGTTCGTACTGGAGATTTCAGAATCCCAAGCTACATAGGCAAGCTTTATCTTCTTTCCTCCCACTTTGGGAATCCCGCTAATCCAGGCATTCACTTTATCTGGGTTAGCCTCCACCCACTGTGAAGCCGCTTCTTCCGGTTTGTACCCCTCCTGAATGTTGGCCATCACCTGCTCCATATCGGCAGGCTTCCACTGAAAACGATCTAGGAATTGGTAAGCGGCAGGCTGATCCGCTTGCAAATGCAGACGTACAATCGTGTGAATCTCCTCATCACCACCGAATACGTTTTTCGGATCGGCCAAATATTTGAGCTCGTACTTGGCAAACATCCAGTGCGGTGTCCAGCCAGTCACGATAATGGGCTTGCTTTCCTTGTAGGCTCTGTCCAGGGCTATGGTCATAGCCGTACTGGACCCTTCGATGAGCTTCCAAGAGGTAAGGTCATAGGCTTTAAGTGCTTTGTCCGCAGCATTCATGAGGCCTGAACCGGGATCAATACCAATTATGCTGTAGCCCACCTGATCTCCCACAGAAGAACCTGTCGCAACAGGAGCCTTGTTCCTTATTCCGATAAAGATAGCAGCGATGCAGAAAGCGACTACAGCCGCGATGATCAAAGGCTTTTTTAAGGCGAAAGACGGTTTCGCTGTTCTTTTCTTACCGATTACGCTCTGTGTCAGTCGGTCCAGTAAGATAGCCAATACAACAACGGCAAGGCCTGCCTCAAACCCCTGTCCTGTTTTCAATTGGGTGACCGCCCGGTATACATCGGCTCCGACACCCTGCGCTCCGATCATGGAAGCAATAACTACCATCGACAAAGACAGCATAATGGTCTGATTGACCCCGGCTAATATAGTTGGCAGCGCAAGTGGAAACTGAACTTTAAAAAGCTTCTGAGCCGGAGTCGACCCGAATGAATCCGCAGCCTCCACTAAATCATCTGGTACCTGTAAAATGCCGAGATTCGTTAAACGAATAGTTGGCGGGATTGAGAAAATAACCGAGGCGATAACACCTGGAACGACGCCAAGACCAAAAAAGGTAACCGCAGGGATCAGGTACACAAACGCTGGCATCGTCTGCATAAAGTCCAGTATCGGGGTCAGCGTACTCCTCACCGAGCGGTTTCTGGCGCACCAGATCCCGAGAGGCAGACCAAGAATAATGGAAATAAGAGCGGAGGTTAATACCAGCGCCAAAGTGTCCATGGTGGGTTCCCAATAACCGAGATTAAGAATAAGCAGCAATCCGAGTACTGCAAACAACGCCAGCCGCCATTTACCGAAGTAGTAGGCAAGAAGCGTCAGGATTACGATAACGACAAGAGCGGGGAAAGCATGGAAAAGGAATGTAAATCCACCTACAATCCCGCCAATAATCGAAGAGAAAAAATGAAACAGAAATGCCAGATTCGTATTTAGCCAGGTGATGACGGATTCTACCCAGCGGTCCAAAGGAATTTTTGGGAGCATCAGGGGTTCACCTTCTTGTCAGTAGGTTCAGGGGCGCCTGCAATGGCAGCCAGAACTGCGCCGCGGACGATAATACCTAATAGACGTCCTTTTTCATCGACCACTGTAACCGGAATTTTGGCACTGCTAATCAGCTCAAAGCACTCATTCAGATGGATGTCAGGTGGAACCGTAGGCACATCCCGAATGACGATATCCTCAATGGTTTGACGAGCTTGTACAGCCATCGCTGCGTCTTCTGCCGTAATGGCGCCTATCAGCCTCTTGGCTCTGTCCACGACATACAGGTTCGAAATCCCGCTTTCCTGCATCAGCTGCAGAGCGACTCGGGGTCCGCGTTCCATAGTAATGGTTTCCGGTCTACGCATTACGTAGGCAGCTGTTAATACTTTGGACAGATCGACATCCTCCACGAAACGTTCCACATATTTGTTCGCCGGATTCATTAATATTTCCTCAGGTGTCCCAATCTGGACAATGGAGCCGTCCCGCATAAGAGCGATCTTATCGCCGATTCGCAGTGCTTCATCCAAGTCATGCGTGATGAAAATAATCGTTTTTTTCATTTTATCCTGAAGCTCCAGCAGCTCGTCCTGCATATCTTTACGAATTAAAGGGTCCAAAGCGCTGAATGCCTCATCCATGAGGAGAACGTCCGGATCATTCGCTAAAGCGCGAGCCAGTCCAACCCGCTGCTGCATGCCACCACTTAGCTGGTCGGGATTACTGTCCCCGAGTCCATGCAAACCGACAAGCTCCAAGGACTCCAGCGCTTTCTGCCGATTGGCCTGCTTGGAGCCGCCTTGAATCTCCAAGCCAAACTCGACATTCTCAATGACTGTTTTATGTGGAAACAAGGCGAACTTTTGAAAAACCATACTGATCTTGCTGCGCCTGACTTGACGAAGCTGTTCTTGGTTCATCGTTACGATGTTCTCTCCATTAATGAGAATTGTTCCTGCGGTCGGTTCAATAAGACGATTCAATAGACGGATCAGAGTCGACTTTCCGCTTCCGGACAAGCCCATAATGACAAAGATTTCACCAGCCTGTATGGTCAAATTGACTTTGTTGACGCCAATGGTATGCTTGGTTTCTTCGTATATTTTCTTTTTGGACCATCCCTTATCCAGAAGCAAGAGGGCCTTTTTGGGGTCTTGTCCAAATACCTTCGTCAAATTGATAACTTCAACAATATGCATAGTGACCTCCATCGACAAATTCCACTCGAACCCAAGTTTCAATGTTAATGGTATATACATAAAATTGAGAATTCATTCACCAGCTTCCGAAACTCGCATCGCTTGCACGACAAATGGGGAAAAAGAGTTTTTTGATACTAAATTGCTGCTTTCGACTATTATGGCGAATTGTTAACAATAAAAAAAGCTACCCTTCCGCCTGAGCGGTCATGGATAGCTTTTTTGCCGTGAAGATGTTATTCGTCTTCTTCCCATTTACGTGAGTAAGCTTTCTTGGTAATCCAAAAAGTTAAACCCAAAACGATAATCAAAGAAATAACCGACCCAAAGATGATAGCAACCATCATGTTTAACACGATCCTTTTGGATATATTGAATTCCTAATTTCCAAGCCCCATACCCTGAATGAGATAACGCTAGTTTGCCCATATCCTGTTGAATTCATGGCTACGTTGTTTATGGAGTATGGATTGTATATACGATTATTATATCATGTTGTTTGATATATCTGACTATTCGAATGTGGCAAAATTGAAGCAGCGCCTGGGGGGTCAAGGCTAATAACGGCGAAGAGCAGCCCGACGGTTCCCTTTTGCCTTCAGAGCGCGCTGCGTATCGATTTTTATGGTAAGCTTTACAAATGAAGATAGTAGGGTTGTATATTCCGGAGGGGATACATCGGTATGAACAAAACAGACCGTCTGTTAGCCATCGTACTCGAGCTGCAGCGCAAGGGTGTTTTAAGAGCAGAGGATATGGCGGCCAAGTTTGAAACAAGTACAAGGACCATATATCGTGATATTCAAGCGCTTAGTGAGGCAGGCGTTCCGATTGTCGGTGCTCCGGGATTAGGATATTCCTTGATGGAAGGGTATTTTTTACCTCCGGTGAGCTTTACAGCGGGAGAAGCCGTGGCGCTAATGATTGGTACGGACTTTGTCGAGCATAAATTTGATTCGGATTACCGTACAAAGGCACAAAGCGCTCGCGAAAAAATCGAAGCGATCTTACCGGAAAGTGTAAGCCAGGAGACAAACCGGGTTCGAACGACGATCAGATTGCTCGTTACGGGTGAAACCTATAATAGTGGACGAGAAAAAGAAGGCTTGGAAGCTTTGCGCCGGGCCATACTGGACAAGCGCAAGGTAAGATTTCATTATTCGAAGAACATACCTGGAGCGGATGGAAATCGTCATAGTGTTCGTGATGTTGCCCCATATGGACTTGTGTTTGCTCAAGGTTCATGGATATTGGTAGCGTATTGTGATTTACGTCAGGAGCTTCGCCATTTTCGCTTATCTCGAATGAGTGATTTGACCTTATTGGAAGACTCATTCACGTTTCCAACTGACTTTAATTTGCAGGACCACAAGCCTGCAGATGACCGGCGTGTCCTTGTGCGTGTTCAAGTACATCCAGATATTGCGGATAAAGTTAAGGGGGCAGGCAGCTTTTTCATGACACAAATGGAGGATCATGAGGAAGGTTTAATGGCGACCTTTCACGTTCGTCAGCCTGAGGAGCTGCTGCATTGGGTGCTGGGCTGGGGGGCAGATGTCGTGGTGCTTGAGCCAGAATCGCTGCGAAATCGGGTCCGTGAAGAAGCTGCAAAGATGCTGAAAGGCTACTGACATAATGGTGTCAGTAGCCTTGTTGTATAGTAAGAGCAGATCAAGAAGAAGGAGCTGTTTCAAGCTATGCATACAACCGAAACCTTACAGCATTTTGGAGAAATCACCGAACATTATATTCAGGAATTAAATGAATTTACTATGGAGCAGCTAAGAAGACAACCGAGTGAGAGCGAATGGTCGCTGGGACAAATGTATGTGCATCTGATTAATTCTGCTCTGTATATGCAGCTCCGCAATGCGGATGATTGCATGACGCGAAGCGAAGATGCGATTATTTCTACAGAAGGAAAAACAGAAACAGGAGAAGCGATATTTAACCAAGGAAGCTTGCCGCCAATCCGTATTCAGGTTCCTGCTTCACCGCAATACACACCAGGACAGCCCGATAGTAAGGAGCAGCTTGTTCAAGGGCTGCAAGCGGTCTTGCGTCGAATGAAAGAGATTGGGCCGATGCTTGAACAGGAATCCATGCAGCACACCGTCGCCCATCCACGTTTCGGTATGTTAAATGCCAAGGAATGGTTTATGCTCGTCGAGATGCACTACCGTCACCATTTAAGACAGAAGGACCGTTTGAAAAACGAGTTAGCAAGCAGCGTATAAGGATAAGCCATACCTGAATACAACCGCCGCTGATATTTCCATTATGATCGTTCTTTAAAAGCCTTGAGCTCATAGCTCTTGGCTTTTTATGCGCTGTAAGGAACGCGTCACACCTACGATCTGTTGGATAGTTGATGCTGATCATTACACGGTTACAGATTGGGTCAAAGTCTAGAGGCTTTTAAATTTGTTAATTTCGTGCTAGAGCGGGTAATTTACGACGAATAAAGCCAATCTATAACTCATAGGGTTTCTTCTCAATCATTTCCTTTCATGATAAGATGTCACTTAAGTGTTGAGATCGATTAGCAATTTATTTCATTCCAACAGTACAGGTGGTCCATACATGCGTTCCATATGGCAAATATACAAAACAGATTGGTTAAATATTTTCAAGGTGCCTACCGGGATTTTTCTGATCATAGCCATTATTTTGCTTCCATGCTTATATGATTGGGTAAATATTAAATCGGTTTGGGATCCGTACGCCAACACGGAAGGGGTCAAAGTAGCGGTCACGAGCGAGGACCTCGGAACAACTGTTGCCGGGAAGAGCATTAATATCGGTAAGGAGCTGCTGGACAGCTTACACAATAACAAGAAGCTTGGCTGGACCTTCGTCACCAAGGAAGAGGCGGAGAAAGGTCTGGATCGTGGCACCTATTATGCCAGCATCTTGATACCATCCGACTTTTCCTCCAAAATCACGGGGATTGTCAACGGCAATCTGGAGCGGCCTGAAGTGATCTATAGCGTTAACGAAAAAGTGAATGCAGTCGCACCCAAGATCACTTCATCAGGTGTTTCAGCGATTACCAAGCAGATTAACGAGAACTTCACGGAAGCCGTCAGTGAAGCTTTACTTACGAAGCTTACAGAGATCGGCATTCAGATCGAGGAGCAACTGCCCACAATTCGTAAGATCGAGACCGGCATCTTTGAACTGGAAGGCAAGCTGCCCGAGATTCAGGCTGCAGGACAAAAGGTGCTGGAGCTGGAACAGAAGCTGCCCGAAATTCATGACAAGGCACAAATCGTTCTTGAAGTGGAGCAAAAAATTCCCGAGATCAATCAAGCCGCTCAATATGTTCTAAAAATCCAGCAAAATTGGCCGAAAATCAATGAGGCGCTCTCGGAAATTGTAGTCATTCAGAATAAACTACCTGAGATCAAACAGGCCGTCGCCCGAATTCAGGAGCTGGATGATAACTTTGACAAGGTAGCCAATACGATTGCTCTTGCCTCAGATAAAGCGAGTAAGGCTATCGAAATCGTGACGGCTGCCCAGAATGCATTGCCGCGAATTGCTGAAATCGCTGATGAAGGCACCGCAATCGCCAATGAATTGAACAAGTTCCTGACAGCAAACGAGGAGACGTTCAAGCTGATTGCTCCGCTGGTTAAGCAGAATTTAACGTTGGCACAGCAAGCTGCGGATGCAACCTCGCTGCTCACAGAGAGATTGTTGAATATTAATCCGGCTTTGATGCCTACTGCAGCGGAGGTAACAGCGGTGAAGGACAGGCTCTCTACAGTTGTACGATTGCTGGGACATACCTCGTCGTTGCTTAGCCGAATCAATAGCTATATTCCGGGTCAGCCATTGAATGATCATATAGTACGGCTGCAAACAATTGAGAATAATATGAATCTGCAAATCGCAATTTTGGGCGCGATTGCAACCGATCTGGTGAATGGGAAAACTCCCCTTAAGGATGCGGTTAAACGCTTGAACGAGCTATCCCAAAATACGAGTGCTGCATTAGGGATTATTCTCTCCAAGTACGATAGCGAGATTGTTCCCAACCTGACCAAGGGGATCGAAATACTGAAAACCGTTAACGTTACGGCCTCCGATATTCTTCAGACGGCCAAAGGCAAGCTCCCCGATATTAAGGCAATTCTTGAGGACGTGAAGAGTGGACTTGAATTCGGGCAGGCAGAATTGATTAAGATCCAGGAGCAGCTGCCTCAGATCCGCGCGAAGGTTCATGAAATGGCGCAAGCGCTGCAGAGCAAGGCAGAAGCTTTTGAGAAGGCGATTAATATCGCCGCACCGTTTGTTCAGGATAAGCTCCCTGAAATCGGGGAGAAGCTGGACAAGGCAGCAGCTTTCATCAATAACGATCTGCCTCAGACGGAGGAGGAGCTCGTCAAGCTGGCCGATTTTGTGCGTAACAAGCTGCCCGAGGTGGAGTCCGGCATCCATAAAGTCGCGGGCTTGGTTCGTGATGATCTGCCTCAACTTGAGCGTGCAATCAGTCAAGCAGCGGACAAGCTTAGAGAGGTCGAAGCTAACAATCACTTCGCTGATCTGGCCAAGCTGCTGCGTGGGGACATCAAGAAGGAAAGTGAGTTCCTGGCCAGTCCCGTACAGATCAAAGAGAATCGGAAATACCCGATACCGAACTATGGATCGGCGATGTCACCCTTTTATTGTGTATTATCCTTATGGGTGGGTGCGACTTTGTTGATTTCATTATTGAAGTCGGAAGCCAGTAATCCGGAAGGGCGCTTTAAGCCCTACCAACTATATTTGGGCCGATTGGCAACCTTCGTGACGATTGGGCTGTTCCAGGCGTTATGTATCACACTCGGCGATTTCTTTATTCTACACGCCTATGTGGCAGATAAAATTTGGTTCGTTCTGTTCGCTATGCTGGTCAGCACCGTATTTGTGACGATAACCTTTACACTCTTGTCCGTCTTTGGCAATGTAGGGAAAGGCATTGCGATCATCTTCATGGTATTCCAATTCTCCAGCTCGGGCGGAACGTTTCCCATCAGTATGACGACGCCTTTTTTCCAGGCTCTGAATCCATTCATGCCCTTCACTTATGCGATCAGCCTGCTGCGAGAAGGGGTTGGCGGGATTCTATGGGCAACGGCGCTCAAGGATATCGTTTGTCTGATCGTTATTATTGGTCTCAGCCTGTTCGTGGCTCTGGTTCTGAAGCGTCCGCTCAGTGGTATTATCAAGAAATCGATGGAAAATGCCAAGAAAACGAAAATCATTGATTGATGAAGGTTAATCGCGTATGTGCGGAAAGAACGTAGAGGTGGAGTAGCTAAGCTGCCACGGAATTTTCCTCATCCCATGGCAGCCCCACTTCTTTGACAACGGACAGCCGAATCTTGATTTCACCAAAGCTGCAGTTCAACTACCGTATCTATCTCGTCCGGCAGCATGGCACCTGAAAATGTAATGAATGCACCGCCTTCAATGTCGGAGTATTCTTGGGCCATCCAAGGAGCTTCCACCTTCAGCTCAGTTCCATCCCGCAACAGTCTGGCTTTCATGATCTTGCCCTTCAGCCCCTCGAAATAAATCGGTCCAATTCCACGATCATACACGTGTGCGTACAATTTGTTGCCACTCTGCGTATAACGGCCCCACTCTGGCTTCGGTAAAATGGCGCCTCCACAGCCGTATATGCTCTCACCGTTCAACCGCAGCCATTCACCTACGTCACGCAGCACGTCCAGCGATTCCCGGTTGATTTCACCTTTGGCATCGGGGGCAACATTTAACAGTAAATTGCCGTTTTTACTGACACACTCAACCAGTGTGCGAATGACCTGCTTAGCAGACTTATAATTTTTATCTGTGGAATGATAGCCCCAGTTATCGTTTAGCGTGATGCAAGCTTCCCAGGGAACCGGTGCACCTTTTACATCAAGAATACCGCCAGGCGGTATAATTTGCTCTGGTGAGAAGAAATCGCCTGCGTATTCTTCAGGCTCTGCTGCACGGATATTCCCACCGAGACGATTGTCGATGATAATGTCCGGTTGAATGGAACGAATCATTCGGATAAGCTCTGTTGCTTTCCACTTCTCGCCAGTCATATCGTCATAGGAGAAATCAAACCACATGATGTCGATCTTACCGTAGTTCGTCAGAAGCTCCTTAACTTGACCATGCATATAGGTCAAATACCGGTCAAAATCAATGGGCTTGTCCTTAGCCGATTCGTTGTCACGATCCGGATGAGCCTTATCCCCATAACCAGGATAATCATCATGATGCCAGTCGATGATGGAGTAGTACAAGCCTACGCTAATCCCTTCCTCACGGAACGCATCCACGTATTCCTGGACAAGATCGCGACCAGCCGGTGTGTTGGTTGCCTTAAAGTCCGTCAGCTTGCTGTCGAACAAGCAGAAACCGTCATGATGCTTGGTCGTCAATACAGCGTACTTCTGCCCAGCAGCCTTGGCCGTTTTAGCCCATTCTCTAGGTTGATAACGAGATGCATCGAATTCATCAAAATACGTTTTATAGTGCTCGTAGCTCATTCTCTCATTACCACGAATCCATTCCCCCCGTGCGGGAATCGAATACAATCCCCAATGAATGAACATTCCAAACCGATCCTGCAAAAACCAACGGGTTCTTTCCTCTCTCGTACTCATTCGACAATTCCCCTATCGATATATGAATTACGGCCATTGTACCTGTACTCCATACAACTAGAGCCGACTCGTTGTCCTATTCAGAAAGTGTGAAACAGCGCGGCAGCGCCGATCAGACCCACATCGTCCTTTAATTCAGCAGATACAATGTCGAAGGTGCCCCGGTAAGGCTTCATGACAAGTTCCTCCGTCCGCGCTCGCAGAGCATCGAAGAGTTCGTTACCGACTTTACTCACGCCCCCTCCAATCACAATCCGGTCTGGATTGAAGGTATGAACTGCGTTCGCAATACCTAATGCCATGTAATGAATGGTTCTGTCAATAACCTCAACAGCTACAGGATCTCCTTGCTTTGCCGCCTCAAACACATGTTTAGCCGATATGGCTTCTGTATCTGATTCGATCAGATCTGAAATCATAGATGGTCGGTTCTGCATGAATTGTAGTGCCGTGTCCCTGATAGCAGTCCCCGAAGCAAACACTTCCCAACAGCCGCGATTGCCGCAGATGCATTCGGGTCCATTAGGATCGATAATATTGTGTCCAAGCTCGCCGGCGAATGAGGAGGTGCCGAGCAGCAGCTTTCCATCCAACACAATGCCAGCTCCGATACCTGTACTGAAAGTGACATAGACCATATTCTCCGAGCCTTTGCCAGCTCCTCTAACATACTCGCCCCATGCTGCCGCATTGGCATCGTTAACTACCTGAACCTCTGCTCGGAGATCTTCTTCCATCCATTTCTTCAAGGGGACATTCTCCCACTCTGGGAGGTTAGTCCCATGAAGAACGATCCCGTCCCGGCTGTTAACCGCACCAGGGGAAGCAAGTCCTACACCGGATAACGGGTAACCTTCGGAGACGGTATGAATCATAGCGAGCATACGCTGCACAACCTCTTTCGCAGTGTGCGCTCCAGCGGTTTCCATGCGTTCGCGTTTCAATAACGTTCCCTTTGAATCGAAGAGCGCCGCTGCGATCTTCGTTCCTCCCAGATCGATTCCAACTACATATTTTTCAAGATTTTTCAACATCATTCACCTTTTTTTCAAATCTATAATTAGCCTTTAATGAAGACTGTCAGCTAAAGCCCGAAGCTGTATGGGATCAATTGGCGCAAGTCCTGACCTGCCGTAACGAACTGCAGAGCCAAAGTGCACTTCCTTCACCCCGGTCTGTTCAATGAAGGACTTAATGACTTCCGGTGTCAGACCGTTACCGGCCAGAATTTGCAGCGAGCTGCCATATGATTCTTCGACCAGCCTCCGAATGGTAGGTATAGCTTCAGGCGCTGGATGTAGTCCGCCAGAAGTCAGTACGCGGGATATTTGCGAATAACGAGTGAGAATCCGCAGTCCGGCAATCTGATCCTCCAGTTCATCGAAAGCCCGATGAAAAGTTACGTTCAGTCCACCTGCCCAAGTTAGCATAGACTCCAACGTTTTCTCGTCAATCTTTCCTTCCTCTGTCAAAGCACCGACAACGATGCCAGCTGCACCCGTAGTGGTTATAGCCTTGATCTCAGCCGTCATCGTCTCCAGATCATGCTTATCGTAGACAAAAGACCGACTGTGCGGCCTGACCATCACATGAACCGGTATTTTCACCGATTTCGCCACCTGTTCAATCATACCGATGCCAGGCGTTAATCCGCCTTCAGTAATGGCCGTTATCAATTCGAGTCGGTCGGCCCCGTTCTCTTCAGCTCTTAGGGCATCATCCATACACGTAGCGATAACCTCCAAAATCATAACGAAACCTCCTGCTCTCCACCTTCGTGCTTCCGCGCGTATTGTACCGCATAGTCTGCAAGCAGCCGCGCTCCGTAACCCGTGGCACCTGCTTCTGAGTAACCTGTATCCTGTTTGAATTGCACGGTCCCGGCCATATCAATGTGTACCCAGCCCATCGGCGCAGCTACAAAACGTCGTATAAAGAGCGCTGCAGTAATCGCGCCCGCCAGTGTAGAGGTACCCACGTTTCGCAGATCAGCATAATCGCTTCTCAGCTCTGCTTCATACTCCTCCATCAGAGGCATCGGCCACAGCCGCTCCCCATTCCGTTCGCCGATTTCGACCAAGCTGCGCGTCATATCCTCGTCGCCCCATATCCCTGCGATGCCCAGACCAAGCGCAGTACCAACATTGCCAGTTAGCGTGGCAATGTCAATCGTTTGAACAGCACCTAGCTTCGCCGCATGGATTAACGCATCAGCTAATAGAAGTCGACCTTCCCCATCCGTATTCGCGACTTGAACGGTCAGTCCGTTCGGATAACGAATAACAGAGGATGGCAGCATCGCACGGGCATCTGGTAAATTATCAGCTACAGCAATCAGCGCGGTTACACGAACTTGAGCGCGCTGCCGGACCAGAATATCCAGCCCGCCAATGACTGCCGCCGCGCCGCCCATATCCATACGTGCATCGCTAATGTCCCTGCCTGTCTTGACATTCATGCCGCCCATGTCGAAGGTGACCGCTTTACCCACCAAGGCTAACAGCGGTAGATCGGTATGACCTTCGTACCGGAGCTCTACGAGTGCGGGGGCATGCTTGCTGCCTGCTCCCACTGCAATCAAGCCATTCATACCGCGGTCCACCAATTCTTGCCCGCGATATACATGAACACCTACAGGTTTGTCCTTAAAATGGTCAATGAGCCAATCTACGAAGGTATCCGGATTCAAGGTTTCGGGAGACTCATTGACCCAATCCCTCGCTAACATGGTTCCCTCCGCGCGATTGCGTGCGGAGTCGATCACCGCCTCCAGCTCAGCCTGTGACAACTCCATCCAATCTTCCAGACGCAGGTTTAAATTCACTTCACCACTGGTTTTAGTGGCACTTCTGTATTTATCGAAGCGGTATAAACCGAGCAGCCAGCCTTCTACCCAGGCCTGCAGCCATTCGGCTGCTGCCGCCTTACTATCGGCTCCTGCAGCTCCTGCATGAAGTATGAGCGTTGCACTGCTCCGAATTTCTCGCAGCATTGTACGGGCGGAGGCCCCGCCTGCCCGACGTACCTTCTCAAGAGTCAGCTTCTTACGCTCGCCAAGTCCTGCCGCTAATACGTCGGCTTCACCTTCAGACCTGCCGTACAGCCATGTCACGTTGCCAGCCAGCTTGTGGCCTTCGCTCAAGCGATGTGGAAAGGACTCGCCGTGATACACCGGGTAAATGAGAACCTGTACCGGTTCGACGGTATCGATTGTAATTCGCATGGGGATCCCTTCTTTGACAAATAGTATTGTGATACTCTGCATATTTCAAGTGACTTTTATCTGGCCAATTTCATCATTTCTTCGTCATATAAATGGCATGCAACTTGATGCCCCGGCTCGACTTCCCGGAATACCGGTTCATGCTGCTTGCATATTTCCATACAGGAAGGGCAGCGTGTATGGAAGCGGCAGCCTGTTGGAGGATCTACAGGACTGGGCAGATCTCCCTTCAGAATAATTCGCGCCTTCTTCTGACTCGGATCCGGGACAGGCACGGATGATAGTAGTGCCTGAGTGTAAGGATGAAGTGGATTGTCATAAAGTGTGTCTTTATCCGCAGTTTCCACCAGTGTACCTAAATACATAACACCAATACGATCGCTTATGTGCTCGACAACGCTTAGATCGTGAGATATAAAAAGGTAGGTCAGACCGTACTGCTCTTGAAGATCCTGCAGCAGGTTGAGCACCTGTGACTGGATGGATACGTCCAGTGCGGACACCGGCTCGTCCGCCACGATCAAGCTTGGCCGAACAGACAGAGCCCGTGCAATACCGATACGCTGCCGCTGTCCACCGCTGAACTCATGGGCAAAACGTTCCGCGTGTAAGCTGCTTAGACCTACTGTCTCCAGCAATTCATGAGCCAGCTTGTCGCGTTCCTTCATACTCATCTTCGAATGAATTAGCAGTGGTTCAGCAACAAGGTCCTTTACTTTCATCCTAGGATTAAGTGAAGCATAAGGGTCCTGAAACACCATCTGCATATCTTTACGAATCGGTCGCATCTGGTCGGCACTCAGTCCGCTAATATTTTGTCCGTTAAACCATACTTCTCCATCAGTGGGCTTCAGTAGTCGAGTCACCAAGCGTCCAGTCGTCGACTTGCCGCAGCCGCTTTCGCCAACAAGGCTGAACGTTTCACCTTTAAGAATAGCAAATGAAATGCCATCGACCGCTTTCAAATATTTAGTGGCGCCGAACCAGCCTTTTTGGATGGAAAAAGATTTTTGTAACTTTTTTACTTCTACCAGTGGAGTCTGAATCTCCTTCATGCATGTTCTCCTCCTAATAGCTTTCCGAAGGAAAGCTGGCATCGTAAGCATTACCTTAGCTTTCCGAAGGAAAGCTGACATAGTAAGCATAGCCTTACGGCTTCTCTGGCTGCGTTAACCAACAGCGGCTTTTACGTTCGGATTGTCCTTCTATCGTAAGAAGCTCCGGTTCTTGTGTCAGGCATCGTTCCATAACATCCCGGCAGCGAGGCGCAAACTTACAGCCTTGCGGCATAGCTGTCAAATCAGGTACGTTTCCTGGAATCGAATCCAGACGTCGCACCTTCTGCCGCAGCTTCGGAACCGATTGAATGAGCCCTTTCGTATACGGGTGCTGAGGCGTCGCGAACAAATCTTTTACAGATGCCTCTTCTACAACCCGTCCTGCATACATAACAACAACCCGATCACACATCTCCGCTACGACACCAAGATCATGTGTAATGAGCAGCATGCCCATCCCTTGCTCGTCTTTCAATCGCTTCATCAAGTCGAGAATTTGCGCTTGGATCGTCACATCGAGTGCAGTCGTCGGTTCATCAGCTATCAGAAGTTTCGGACTGCACGCCATCGCCATTGCGATCATAACCCGCTGCCTCATGCCACCGGATAGCTGGTGAGGAAAATCGTATACTAATTCATCTGCTCGTGGAATACCTACAAGGGTCAACGTATGAATTGCGTGCTCTCTCGCACGCTTACGTCCATAACCCATATGCAGCATAATCGGCTCTTCCAACTGCCGTCCGATTCGCAGCACCGGGTTGAGTGACGTCATCGGCTCTTGAAAAATCATGGCCAATTCATTGCCGCGAAACTGACGCATTTCCTTCTCCTTGATCTTCGTCAGGTCGGTGCCTTCGAAGAGGACTGCTCCGCCTGCAATCCGCCCCGGAGTATCCTTGAGCAGCCTCATAATCGATAGGGAGGTCACGCTTTTGCCGCAGCCAGATTCACCGACTAGGCCCAGCACTTCACCTTTATTTATATAAAAGTCAACGCCAGCAACCGCCATTACGTTACCGCCTTCGCGTTTAAACTCCGTTTTCAATCCTTGTACTTCAAGCAATCTTGACGTCACAATCTATCCCCCCTTTAGTTTTTCGTCTTGGGATCAAGAGCATCGCGCAGTCCGTCCCCAAAAAGGTTAAAAGCAAGTACAGTCAAAAAAATAGCCGCACCAGGAAAATACACAATATGGGGTGCGATACTCAAATAATCGCGTCCCATGCTCAGCATAGCTCCCCAGTCGGGATCGGTTGGCGTAGCACCCATACCGAGAAAGCTTAATGATGCAGCGGCCAGGATTGCACCGCCAATTTTCATAGTCAGGTTCACGATCACGCTTGGCACCGTTTCTGGAAAGATATGCTTCCAGATAACTCGACTGTTCTTTGCACCCATCGAGTGGGCTGCTTCGACGAATAACGTCTCCTTTGCAGACAACGTCACGCTCCGGATAATCCTAGCAAACGATGGAGTGCCGAATACGGCAACCGCAATCACCACATTCATCAAGCCAGGACCTAGAATTGCAACGATACCAATCGCAAGCAAGAGATCAGGAAAGGAAAATAGTACGTCGCTGCTCCGCATAATAAGGCGATCCAGCCATCCGCCGTAATATCCGCTTAACAAGCCAAGAATGGTTCCAAGAACAGCCGCAATCCCAACTGCGCTTAGGCTTACAGCCAAGGTCAGTCTGGTCCCCTCGATAAGGCGGCTTAGAATATCTCTGCCATATTCATCTGTCCCCGCCCAATGGGCCAGAGAAGGACCAGCCATCAACACATCATAATCTGGCTCGTTTGAGTCATACGGTGTTAGATACGGACCAAATAGCGCAATGATGATTAGTATTACAATGAATATACCAGAGGCAAACGATACTCTCTGTTTACAAAACTTGCTAAAAAAAGCAGCTGCGGGGCTTTTTTTTCTACTAGAAGCAAATGTCCCTCCAGGAACGGCAGAACCACTCCCAGTTATCACCGATTTGTCGTTCATAATATCTCCTCCTAAGAGATTTGCTTTAGCAAATCTTGCATCGTAAGCGTATACTGAGCTTTCCGTAAGAAAGCAATCTTCGTAAGCATGGGCTACTTCGACGCATACCGGATTTTCGGATTAAGTACTCCGTACAGCATATCGACGATTAAATTAATGAGTATAAATTGAGTGGCAAACATCAGCAGCAGCGCCTGAATGACTGTGTAGTCCCGGAATGCGATGGAATCAACTAGCAATCTCCCGAGGCCTGGTATACTGAATACCGTTTCCACCATAACAGATCCGCCCAACAGAAATCCGAACTGCAGGCCCGCAACGGTTACGACTTGGATGAGTGAATTCCTTAGTGCGTGACGACCGACAACAACGAATTCATGAAGCCCCTTAGCTCGTCCAGTACGGATGTAATCTTCCCGCATCGTCTCTAGCATGGATGAGCGGGAGTACCTGGCAAGCATAGACATGATACCGGCTCCAAGTGTAATAGAAGGAAGCACGTAGGATCTCCAGGAATCCACCCCACCAGTTGGAAACCAACCCAGCTCGACGGCAAATATTTGGATCAGCACCAAACCTAGCCAAAACCCGGGAACGGAAATACCTGATATAGCAGTTAGCATACCTACACGATCCTGCCATTTATTTCTATTCACCGCAGTGATGATGCCAACCAGCAGGCCCATAACAAGCGCCCATCCCATACTTACAAAGGTTAATATAATAGTAGGCATAAATCTGCTTTTCAGCATATCAGACACCGGTAGACCAGACCTCAGTGAATGACCCAGATTACCTTGTAACAGTTTGCCCATATAGTTGATATATTGCTGCCACAGCGGCAGGTTGAGTCCGAGCTGCTCGCGAATGCCGTTAATCTCTTCAAGTGTAGCGTCTTTGCCGGCGACAAGCCGAGCTGGATCGCCGGGAATTAAGTGGATGAACATGAAGACCAGCACCGATACGACGAACAACAACGGAATAACCCCGAGGAGTCTTTGCAAAGCATATTTTCCCAACTCGTGAGCCTCCCTTAAGTTTCAACACTATAAATAATAGAGGCCGTTTCTCAGCAGAATAAGAAACGGCCCCGTTTGCTTTATTACTTCACTTCTGCGTTGCGGACGGTAATGGAGCCATCAGGCATTACTTTAACGCCGCTAATATATGATCTTTTACCAGAAATAACTTGATCGACACCTAGGAATGCCCATGGAGCATCCGCCCATATTGTTTTCTGAATATCAGCATAGATCGTTTTAGCCTGTGCCGGATCGATAGCCTTATTCGCTTCAGCAATCCATTTGTCTACATTAGTATTCTTGTAATAAGCTGTATTCGCTCCAGCAGGAGGGAACATTTCACTGCTGAACAGACCTCTTGTCGCACCATCTGCATCACCTGAAGATGGTGACCAACTCACATACCACATTTGAATCTTAGCTTCTTCCGGTGTTTTTGCGGAGTTAATCTGTTCAGACAACGTACCGCCTTCCATCGATTTCACTTCCAGCTTGATGCCAACAAGTGCTAACTGTTGTTGGATAAACTGCATGCCTTTCATGGTTTCCGAGTCGTTCTCACCCCAGATTTCAGCAGTGAAACCTGTTGGAAGGCCTGCTTCAGCAAGCAGCTTCTTTGCTTTTTCCGGATCATAATCATAACCCGTTTGCTTGGAATAATACTGAGTTTTTGAAGACATCGAAGAGTTAAGCTTCGAACCCAAACCGGATTTTACAACTTTAATATAAGCCTCTTTATTGATTGCATAGTTGATTGCTTGACGTACTTTAACATCATCGTACGGTTTTTTCATTGTATTCAAAGTAATATAGCGCACGATTGTGGAATCGATCTTGTCTATAACAATATCCTTCTGTCCTTCAACTTCGGCTACTTGCTCGGTAGGCATCGGATAAATAAAGTCAGCCTCACCTGTCTTCAGCATAGCAATCCGTGAACCGTTCTCAGGAACAGGCTTAAATGTAATACTGTCTACTTTCGGAATCCCTTGCTGCCAGTAATCAGGGTTCTTTACGACAGTCAGACGATCACCTTGGACCCATTCCTTGAACTTGTATGGACCTGTTCCTACCGGGTTCTTGGAAATATTGGCGCCTTGCTCAGCCAACGCTTTAGGGCTGATCATAAGAGCCATAGCCATTTTGTTCAATAATGCATTATACGGTTCGCTAAGTGTAATGACGACCGTCTTAGCATCAGGTGCTGTTACGTTAGTAACTTTCGAAAAACTTTTACGCAATCTCAAATTATTTTTCTCATCGCGGAGGCGATCCAGATTAATTTTTACCGCTTCAGCATTGAAGTCTGTGCCATCGTGAAATTTGATTTTTTCTTGCAGCGTAAATGTGTAAACAAGTCCATCTTCGCTGATTTTATGGGAGGCTGCGAGAACAGGCACTACATTCATGTTCTCATCAAAGCCCATCAGACCTTCATACATCGTTCTTGCACCAGTAATTGAATGGGTATCGCTTGAGTTATGTGGGTCAAGCGTAATAAAGTTGGCATTGATCGCAATAACGACATCCTTATTGTTCTTAGAAACCGCCTTGGCGTCTTCACCTTTTCCTTCATTCGTTTTCTCAGCATTTCCTCCGCAACCTGCAGTTACAACGGCTACAATCAGCAGCAGCAGCATGAGCATCGACCATGTTTTACTTTTAGCTTTCATGTTAATTCGCTCCCCCTAAATAGTGTTTATTAGAATCTCTCATCGTCCTGTTAACTTAATTATCAGGCTTGGAGGTTATTCCTGTTGTTAAGCTTTAAGTTCAAATACTGCACGTCGTTCTCCCACTTCCGTTCCGCCGTCATTGACGATGGAGTTCGGAACTAGCTCTAATAGTCGGTTGATCGTGTCTCGGTTGCTATACCCAATACGCTCCAATATGGAGGCAATGATACTAGGCCATACTTGCTCAGAGCCGTCGGAAACTTTAAGTGAAATAGCGATTCTTTCTTTTCTCAACCCAATCCCATATACACCTTTCGCCCCGCCCTTCGCCACCAGATTGGCATCCTTAAGCAGTGCCGAGCACACGAATTTCGTATCAGCTATCATGTCAGGATACTCATTCATCAGTCCGGCTATTCGGGTTGCTGCATCCCGAGTATCTGTGTCTTCGATGAGATCAGGACATGCCAGCTTCAAAAAGGAATAAGCAATTTTATTTAATGGAAGTGCGAAGATTGGCAAACCGCAGCCATCTATCCCTTGTGGAATAGAGTTTGTGGGGATCTCGGCCAAGTAAGCTAGTGTCTCCACAATTTCTTGCTGCACGGGATGTTCAGGAGCATAGTAGCTATGCTCATCCCACCCCATATGTTTGCAAAGCGCGATTAATCCAGAATGCTTACCTGAACAGTTGTGGAATATTCTTCGCTTGGATTCATGTGCCCGATGGCGCTCCGCCTTGGCGTCTTCGTTAAGCGGGTAAGTGGCGCAGCAGTGAAGTTCTTCCTCCTGGATTCCTGTTTTGTGTAAAATAGATTCCAGTGCATCAATGTGGAAGGCCTCTCCACGGTGAGAAGCCGCAAACAGCGCAGTTTCTTGGCCAGTCAGTCCGTAGATCTTGTCAATCTTTCTTTTCATGACCGGAATGGCTTGGAATGGTTTCGCAGCTGACCGCAGGAATGTCATATGCTTCGGATCCCCCGCTGAGTAAAGTATAGTACCCTTTTCGTCTACCACACTGATGGCTCCGTAATGTACATTTTCTAAAACGCCGCCACGATATTCATTTACCAATGTTGTGAATCCCATCATTATTACCTCCCTATGCGAACCTTACATTATTACGTCTTTACTCTAATTCGAATAACTTGAGTTGAGATAACAATCCCGAGCCAATCATGACACCTTGTTCCTGTAGCTCCGAACGAAAAATGCTAAACGAATCACGCAGAGGCTCCCAAACAAATCGCGACATACAGAGTTTTTCAATCTCCTCGTAAACTTCTGGGTACTTGTCTGCCAACTCCACGCTCAATATCACACTATCAGGGTTGTACATGCAAACGACGTTATTGACTGTAATGGCGATGTACATCAAAGCACGTTCGATCAAATAACACGCCCAGCCTTCTCCGGCACGCCTTGCTTCAAATAGTTCCTCAATGGTGCGAATCGGCCGAATTTTGTTCGCTTCCGATAATAGAGAGCTGATATTAATGTAGGTTTGCAGACAACCTGCTTTACCACAATCACACATCATCCCGTTAGGATCTACCGTTGTATGGCCGATTTCACCTGCGCTATTCGTTTTACCTCGGTAAATTTCGCCTTCAAAGATGAATGCAGAACCTACCCCATTACCAAAGCCGAGCAGCGCAGTCCGACTAGAGCCCTTAGTAGCGCCCTTCAGATATTCCGCAAGCGCTTTCACTTTGAGTTCGTTGTCTACAACCACATCATAACCAGTGATTTCCTTCAATCGTTCAGCTAAACGTACGTTCTTCCAGCCAAGTTGAACAGAGAAGACAACAATTCCCGCATCATTGTCTACAATCCCAGGGAGTCCCACACCGATTCCAATTACTCGATTACCATCGATATCATTCAAAAGCGTTAACTGATTGATCTTTTCTCCAATAAGCTTGAGCGTAGCATCCGGGCTTTCTTCTGCAGACCGAGGATACTTGCCGCTGCATACTACATTACCCTGAATATCGACAATACCGACAATCATCTGGTGGTGATCGAGCTCGACTCCAACTGACAATACCGACGCATCAACCATCTCAAGCAGCGTAGACCTTCTTCCAAGTCCAACGGACACTTGTTCGGATTCCAACAAATATCCTCGTTCCGCCAGTTCTCCGACAATGCGACTTACCGTAGTAGGACTCATTCCAGTTTGCTTGGCTATAGAAGCACGGGAAATGGGTTGATTGTTCTTAATGATTTCAAAAACGGTTAGCCTATTTTGCTGCTTCATAAAGTCTTGATCATGTTTTTTCATGACATTAATCACCATTTTTTCTTCAATGAATTAAATGCAGGGATTTTTCATGTATTATCAACGAAATTCATATAAATTCCATCTGGAATTGTTATTAACCATATTATATTCTCCAGTGGTGTTAATAATAATATAGGACATACTAGAAGTATGTCAACATAAATAACAGGAGAAAGTTACATTCTAATTCTAATGAAAGCGATTTAATGGTGTAACACAACATGATAACTTCTCCATTTCCGTTGTATTTTTTCAAAAAGCTCATATAGCATAATATCGTGCTGTATGCGATAAACAAGTTGTCTACGACAAGAAAGAGGTACACTGCACAGGCAGTATACCTCTTTCTTGTGACCACAGGCATTGGATTATTTAAAAATAGTAAGCGTGAGCAGCACAACGGAGGCTGTCAAAACGAGATAATCCCTAAGCTCGAATCGGTATAATCGAATCGGCGTTCGCCCCTGATCACCAAGGTAACAACGGGATTCCATCGCTGTTGCCAGATCCTTGGCGCGAAGAATCGCGAGAACGAACAGAGGTACCAGCATCGGAAGCACTCCGCGAAATCGGGTTAACACGCCTTTACGGTGAAAACCGTCTCCGCGCGCTGTCTGCGCCTTTTGGATTTTATCAAATTCCTCCAGCAGCAGCGGAAGGAATCTCAAAGCGATGGAAAACATCATGACAGCTTCATGAACGGGTACCTTCCACCTTTTAAACACATTCAGCAGCAGTTCCATGCCTTCCGCCAAAATAATAGGCGATGTCGTTCTCACAACGAGAGACAATACGATGACGATTCCGAATATTTGCTCGCACATCATAATGCCTTTGATTGCCCCATTGTAGGAAAACTCAATAAAGCCCCATTGAATCAGCGTTTCGCCTGGTACTGTGAGCAGCATCGATTGATAAATCATCGTAGTAGCAAAAAATAACAGTAGTGATAGGATCGTGAAAGCCAACATCCGCCAAGACAGCTTGGCGACAGCCCACAAGACGATCAGCAGAACAATTTGAATGCTCTTCAGCTCCAAATTGCTGGATAATAAAAGGCCGACTCCAAACAACAATGCGGCGATTATTTTCATTCTCGGATCCCAGCGCTCCAACCAGGAATCCTTCTTTTGATAAATGAGAAAGCTGGCTACGGAAGACATAGACGTTCCTCCTCCAATGAGCGCTGCTGCTTCTTAAACAGACTAATCAGTAATGGAGTTACTTCACTGATGTTGTACGGATGATTGATTTCAATACCGCAGGCTTCCAGTACCAAGTCACGCAGCACCAAGGCAGGAGGTTTTTCCCAGCCCAGTGACGCAAGCAGCGTCTGGTCTGAAAGCAGCGCTTGCGGCAAGCCGTCCGCAACAATTGTACCATCCTTAATAATCAACAGCCTAGAAGCGTGCCCAAGCATTTCTTCAAGCTGATGGCTGACCCATATAATTGTTGTGCCCAGCTCCTTATTAAGACGGTGCAGCATGTCAAACAATGAGGTTCTGGATGGATAATCCAGCCCTGCTGTAGGCTCATCCAGAATGATCAACTCCGGCTCAAGGACCACGACACCGGCAATCGCGACTCGCCGTTTTTCTCCACCGCTTAGCTCAAAGGGGCTTCGCTCTGCAAAAGCATCATAATCCAGTCCGACCGCTTCCATCGCACGCTTTACTTTGGCTTTCTTCTCTGCAGGCGTAAGCCGGCTGTGACGCAGACCAAAGGCAATATCCTCCGCGACCGTTACCGAAAAGAGCTGATGCTCTGGGTATTGGAAAATAAATCCAATTCGATCGAAGAGCTCGGGGCGCTTTGAGGTAAATGGGTTGGTTTGGTCCAACAGCACGTTTCCAAAGGACGGTTTTAAAAACCCTTTGATCAATTGCATGAAGGTCGATTTGCCTGATCCCGATTTGCCAGCGACCGCCAGCATCTCGCCGCTTTGAATATCAATGTTCACCTGTTGTAAGATGCAGGAAATGTCCGTAACTTTGGTTTTCCTGCTGCGCTTCTCGTAAGTAAATGAGACCTCCGACAGTTCAATATTCATAACCATTTCCTCAATTCCTCAATGCTTGAAGAAACCGATACAGGGATGCCCGCTTTGTGGAGCGATAGAGCAAGACTTCTTTCGAATGGAAGCTCTAAACCGCAAGAAGTCAAAAGATCTTCATCGGTCAAAATATCATCAGGCTTGCCAATTTGACGGACCCAACCTTGCTGAAACAAGACGAGGCGATCCGCATCCAGAACTTCCTCCAGGTGATGGGTGATATAAATGATGGCAAAAGGATGTGCCTTACGCGCTGTATGCAGCGTCTCGACAAACTGTCTTCTTGCAATAGGATCGAGCATGGACGTAGACTCATCCAAAATCAGATACCGCGGGGACAACGCAAGCACGGAAGCCAGCGCCAATTTTTGCTTTTCCCCACCCGATAATTGGCTGACCAATCGATCCTCCCCCGCGTTTAGTTGAACCAGCTCCAACGCCCATTGAATTCGGTTCTGAATATCGTGCTGCGGCCATCCTATGTTGGATAATCCGAAGGCGATATCCTCCCCAACGGTTATTCCCACCTGTTGGTTTTCAGGGTTTTGAAATACAATCTGTACCGCTCTACGAATCGCAGGAAGCTGCGAAGCGTCCATCGTAGATCGTCCATCCACGGTGATGGTACCTTCCGTTGGCCATTCGATGCCGTTAAGAAGCTTGGATAAAGACGATTTTCCTGAACCATTAGGACCCAAAAAAGCAACGAATTCATCGGGTGCGATGTCCAGATGGATATTCCGCAAAGCCCATCGATCGGTTTCACTCCCATAGTAGGAGAAGGAAACATCGCGAATAGAAATCATCGTTTCCACACCGCCTTTTCTAGTTGTTCAGATCATTTGCTTGCCGCGAAGTGGCAGATGTTTTCCGATCGGCTGCGATAGGACCGAAAATGCTTTTGTCATCTGTAGGATCAAAGTGTCCTTCTACCGTGTTAGGAATTTGCCAAAAGAAATCAATATGGACATCTGCTTCGTTAGCCATATCGAGCAGGTCCTGCATAAATACGCCTTTACCCGGATCGCAGGAAGGGCTCCCTGCAATGCCCAGCCCCCCTACGATTGTATAGCCGTGATTTTGATAAACCTGTAATTGTTCAATGACTGGAGCGAGTATTTTACGGTTATGCGCATGAAATTCAGGGGTGTCATACTGCTCGACTGTCATCGGTGGACGCTCAGGACCAAGAAAAGTGAACTCGGGGCACGGAAGCTGAATAATTCCATAGCCTTGCTCATGGGACCATTCAATGACACTTGTCATGACCCCATTGCTCCGCGCCAACTCGGCCACTACAGCGTTTTGATTCAGCACGCAGTGAGAAGTTACGATAATTTTCTTATTTCGCTTCATGAGAAGCACCTTTGTTTCTTAGTTTGAAATCCGGGCGTTTCAACAATGATTGGGGAATGCTTTTGATAACGTAATAAATCAGGACAGCGGATAAAATCTTATCAATCAGGTTATCGAATAATCTCGGCAAAAAAGCAGAGGCGAACACGCTGGAACCTGTGTTCTTGAGCCATAATACGGCAATATCCTGAATTCCGCCCGTCAATCCGCCGAATAGGCCTACCGCAATCACTGTTCCTACAACCGGGCACACGATGCCAAGAATAATACCCGAGATAATGGAATTAAAGAAATTAAATCCGCGTTTGACGGCGATGAAGCCGACTATAAGCCCGACAAATGCATTAACGAGGGCAAAAGGAATCGATGTATAGGACTTGGTAACACCCAGCACCAAGTTAGTAAGAATACCTACAAGCGCTCCCCAGAAGGGGCCAAAGATAGCTGCAATAAAGATCGTACCGACGGTATCGAGAAAAAGGAACGGAATTTTCAGGCTGCCAATAACAGTGCCTGCGATCACATTGATAGCAACCGCCAACGCACCTAAAGTAATAATTAATGTTTTCTGATTCATGCAAGAACTACCTCCAAGGATTCAATTAATAAAAACAGAACTTTCTATTAAGTAGAACGTCACGCTTTAATAGTGAATCCAGATTCCCCCTTTGTACATAAACGAGACAACATTTTGGCGCCTTACGAATGTTACCTACCGACGAATAAAACCAAGTTAGTTTATAGTATTACTATAAGTATTCATTGTATGTTTTATTTTCGATAAGTCAATATGCTTTTCAAAAAATAATTAAATAAAATTCAGATTTACAACGATTACGTACATCGCAAAAAAGGAACCTGCCCCGACTTGAGTGGCAAAGCTCCTTTTTCGTTTTTGTAGATTTAATTGTTCAAGGACCCTTTGTAGCAATTCTATAGTGAAGCAATACGATTCCGGAATCAAAATGCTTGGTTTCTAACAATTCGAGCTTCATTTCTTTGACATCTTTAAATAGCTGTTTTCCCGTTCCTATAACAATCGGCGTTGCAACGATCAAGAGCTCATCAATCAATCCTTCATTGGCAAGCTGCTGCACAATCGTACCACTGCCAAATATAGTCATATCAGCGCCTTTTTCTTGCTTTAACTTCCTTACTTCCTCGGCCAAATTACCGTGGAACAGCTTCGAATTCTCCCAGGTAACTTCTTTCAAAGTTTTTGAAAAAACCACTTTGGTCATCTGATTTAATTCATTCGCCATGATCCGAACTCCCTCAGCTGCATGAGAGTCTCTTGCTACATGAGGCCAATAATTTTCGAACATTTGATAAGTAACCTTGCCAAATAGGATCGTATCCGGGTTCATCATCTCATGAGCGGCTTTATCGACTGCTGGGTCATGGATAAACCAATCCACCTCTCCGTTTGGACCCGCAAAATAGCCATCGATAGAGACACTATTGAACACGATAACCTTTCTCATATTGCTTGCCTCCTTATGCTCACTGTCCTGTCAGTTAGGCTCAGTCCGATATCTGTCGAATCTGTCTATTCCTATTTTAGCATGCACAAGAAGAAGAGGGTTCTTATAGATTGCTACTTATTATGTTAAAATAAGGAAGATAATATTCTGCTAATTAGAGGTGGTTGTATTGGTTGATGAAGTGCGAATTGAACAAGTACTTTCGATAGAAGAACATAAAAGTGAGCTTTCGGAGCTGCTGATCAGGGTAGTAGAAGAGGGGGCATCGATTGGTTTTTTGCCTCCATTGAAGCTTTTTGAGGCGACTCGCTATTGGGAAAACGTATTAAGTCCTGAGGTGATCTTATTTATCGCTACAACAAACAATCGGGTAGTGGGCAGTGTCCAGTTACATTTATGTACGAAGCAGAATGGCGACCATAGAGCGGAAATTGCCAAATTGATGACCCATCCCGAGTATCGACGCCATGGTATCGGTCGGTTGCTCATGAACAATACCGAAGAAAGAGCCAGGCAGGAAGGCAGGTCGCTATTGGTTCTCGATACAAGAGAAGGAGATCCGTCCAATCTTCTGTATGCTTCCATAGGTTATATTCAAGCTGGACGGATTCCGGAATATGCGAGGTCTGCCACTGGGGAATTACACGCAACGATCTATTATTATAAAAGCTTTAGTTAAGTCTGTGCGGCTGAAGAAAGTGCGATCTAACGGGAATAATAGTGTAATTGTATTAAGGAAAATCCAATGTATCGTGGATAATCATAAACATGGACTCTAATTGAGCTGGATAGTGCTGCTGCATCCGCTGCCAGACTTCATTCGGAAGCACCAAGATTTCATGCGTATCAGACATATACGATTCCGTAATAAGACGTGGCTCATATTTGTCTTTAATAATAGCTGCGAAGCCTCTAATGGTTATATACCGGTCTTGGGGAGAGAAGCTCAGCTTAATGGGATAAACCTCCCCATCGTAGGTCACCTGCAATCCTTCATCCGTATTTTCGACTTCAACCGCCTCCGAAATCGATTCCCCAAGCAAGCGAACAATTTCGTCATCATATTCCCGCCAATCAATCGTTTTCGCGAATACAAGTGCAAAAGCATGAATCACCTGCTGGTCTAACGGTTCGGCCGTAAGCTCCTTGAAATCTGTCTCCGTCATCCCATAACGCTCGAAAACGTTCTTATGATTGTTCAGAAATGGTTGGAGTTGAGACTCGTCTCTTTCAAAAAGAAAAGCTAAATCCTTTTCAGTCGGCATCATGGTCATCGTCTCCCTCGAATTTGGAATAAGCTGCTATTAAATTTTAGCATACGAGATGATAGAGGTCGATTTCTGTAGTTCAAGAATCCAGTTCCCTGTAAACGGCGATCAGCACTAACGCAGGCTGGTCCCGGGTATTGGTTACTTTATGGGGGACACTCGCATTCCAGCTAAAGGAATCTCCCTGCTCCAGTACGGCGCTATCTTCCCCTTGTTCGGCTACGACGGTTCCGTTCAAAACAAAATGACATTCCTCTCCTTCATGAGCATGTGGATGATCCCCGGTCGTTGCGCCTGGAGGAAACTCGACGATCCGCATGCGCAGGTTGCCTTGTGTAGAGAGATGCTCGACTTTTAATTTTTCTTTGCCGGTCGTGGTGTGCTGTCTTTCTGCTTGCCGTACGACCTGCATCCGTTGTTCTTTTTGCAGCAGCAAATAAGGAAGGGGAACCTTTAGAAAGGAGGCTATGCTTTCCAAAGTAGCGATGGAAGGGGACGTTTTGTTATTTTCTACATTACTGATAAAGCCTTTGGAAAGTCCGGTTCCTTCGCACAGCTGTGGAATGGTTAGTTTCTTTCGCTTGCGTATCGCCCGAATCGTAGATCCGATATCCATAGTTGTATACCCCTTTGGTTTTGTAATATATATATATTATTCATAATAGCAAATTATTATTGACAATCCAATGATGAAATGATAGATTTATTTTGTTGATACAGATATAAGTATCGTATAAGAATACTAATGAGGAGGATTTGAGATGGAATTCCAATCTTTTTAGATAATGGTTTTGTAATATGAATAAAATATATACAGTAAACTACAATAACAACATTCTCAAAATTATGAGATAGCTTTTTATATGGGATAACTTTAATGTATGAGAGCTTAATAAAACAAATCAACTTATGAAGATAAAGGAGTGTTATTCACTTGAAGACAATAACAATGGTAACGATCATGAGAATTTTATTAGGTATTCTGTTTGTGGCACACGGTATCTCAAAATTCCAGATGGGGCTTGGCAATGCAGCAGGGTGGTTTGGCAGTATCGGTCTTCCTGAATTTGCAGCTTATGTGGTTGCCTACCTGGAGCTCATTGGTGGAATCGCCTTGATCATCGGATTCGCAACCCGTTACTTCGCAATCGGCTTTATGGTTATGCTTGTTGGGGCGATCGTAACGGTGAAGCTTCCGGTGGGGCTGCTGGGGAACGCTCAAATGGCGGGTTATGAGCTGGATCTGGCGCTGCTGGTTATGGCGGGTTATTTCGCAATTGCGGATGAGCGCGGGATGGGCCTGGATCGGCTGTTGTTCAAAACGAAAACCCAATAACAACATCGTCAATGACTTGAAAACAAACCAGGTAAAGGAATGGTCCTATGTCTATCGATTATGTCTACGATGTCAAATTGCCTGACGAGTACAATTCGGAAATGAAATATCCCGTTATTTTTGCTCTTCATGGACTCGGTTCTAACGAGCAGGATATGCTCGGTTTACTAAGTGAATTAAGCACCGATTTTATTGTGATTGGCATTCGGGGACATCTTCCTCAAGGCAGTGGTTTTGCGTATTTTCATATCAAAAGCATCGGTAACCCCATACGTGAACACTTTGACCAATCGATGCAGCAATTGGAACAGTTTATTGAAATGGCAACTACCCAATATGCGATTGATCCTGCCCGCCGCTACTTGCTTGGTTTCAGTCAGGGTGCTGTACTTTCCATGTGTTTGGCTTTGACCATGGGAGAACGAATAAAGGGGATCGTAGCTTTAAATGGATACATCCCAACCTTCGTTAAGGATGAATATTGGATTCAATCGGTAACCGATTTGTCGGTTTTCATATCGCATGGCGAGCATGACCCGATTTTTCCGAAGCAGTTGGGCGATAATAATCATGAGTTTTTCCGGCAGTTGTCCCATCATGTTACGTATACAACGTATCCTTCAGCACACGGTGTGTCTCTGGAGAACCAACAAGACTTTATACGCTGGATCAGGCAAGATGCAGCAGCTCAAATACCCGGTAAAGGAGACTTACAATGATACCTTCTTTTTTTATGGCTCATGGCGCCCCATCGCTGGCACTCGAACATAACGACTACACAGCACTCCTCAAAAATTTTGCAGCAGGTTATCCTAAGCCCAGAGCGATCGTGCTTTTTTCCGCGCATTGGGAGAGTAGAGAACAGCAGGTGTCGGCTTCTTCAGCACCATACGAAACGATTTATGACTTTTCCGGTTTTCAACCTGAGCTGTATCAAGTCCAATATCCGGCTTCTGGCGAACCCGAGCTAGCGAAGGAGATTCAAGCTTTGTTTCAACAGGAGCAAATCCCTGCGAGCCTCGACAGCGTGCGCGGATTGGATCATGGAGCCTGGGTCCTTCTGCATCTGATGTATCCAGCGGCAGATATCCCGGTAATCGCATTATCCGTAAATCGGCATTTGTCGAATGCCGAGCAATACCGGATTGGCAAAGCACTATCTTCACTTCGGGAAAAAGATATATTGATCATCGGCAGCGGCGGCACGGTTCATAATTTGCGGAGACTGGAGTGGGGAGCATCCCAAACTACGGATTGGGCAGCGCAATTTGACGGGTGGCTGGAAGAGAAGCTGAATGCGTGGGATTTGGACTCGTTGTTTCAGTATGAGCAGTTGGCTCCTTACGCCAAGGAAGCGGTGCCTACTCCGGAGCATTTTATTCCATTGCTGCTGGCTATGGGCACCGGAGATGCTAATCGAACAGCTTCGCTGATGCACCGCAGCTACCAATATGGGAACCTGAGCTTAAGCTGCTGGAAGTTTGCCTGACCTATGAATAGTGATGAAAATAACAAGCGAGGGAAACCTCACGTCCGGTTTGATGAAGTAGGAACTGAAAAAGTAAAAGGAGGGCTTGTGCCCTCCAATGAAATTGCCTTAATTAAAATAGTTGAACAAGCCGCCTTCTAAAGAATGAGTCCAGTTGTTATTGTGTTTTTTCGCTATTTGCATCGTGGAGAAGGCGGAATGCGTAATAACAAGCTCCGTTTTATTGTCCTTTTCGACAAAATCAATCGTAACAAGCGTTTCCTCTGAATCGTCTCCTTCATTCTTTTATGTTCATCTTGCAAGATGTCCTCAGAAGACATATCGCATCTAGTCTGGCTCTGTCGAAACCGTTTTTTTAGAAAAACAAAAGCCCAAGCGTTAACCCGCTTGAGCTCTTATAGGTTGGGCAATGGTACATGTGATGGACGTCGCTTTATTTGAACCGGTGCGCTTGCCTTGAAGGCATAATGGTCAGTTCCGGAATGTTGACATGCTCAGGCTGCTCTAGTGCATAGAGTGCTGCCTCGGCAACATCATCGGGATGTAACGGCAAGACGTTCGAAGCAAACGCGCGAATTTCATCCTCGGAATACCCGGCCACCTGAGAAAATTCCGTTGCCACCGCCCCCGGCTGAATCGTAGTAACGCGAATCCCCTGAGAAAGTGTCTCCAAACGCAATGCAGACGCTATGGCGTTAACGCCGTATTTAGTCGCGCTGTATGGGCCTCCTCCGGCAATCACTTCCTTGCCAGCAATCGAGGAGATGATAATGACATCTCCCTTGCCCTGACCCAGCATCGGGGGGAGCCCATACCGCAGTGTCAGCATAAGACCGTGCACATTGGTCCTGTACATCTCCTCCCACCTTTCCAGATCCACATCTACCAAAGTACTTCGATATCCGAATCCGGCATTGGCGACTACAATGTCAAGACGCCCCCAGCGATTAATAATTGCATTGACCACATGCTGTACTTCTTCTGCATTTTGAATATCAGCAGTTACCGCCATAACCTCGTACAATTCCTCTTTATGCAATTCTTGAACCAACTCATCCAATCGTTCCCGCCGGCGTGCCACTACGGTCACTTGTGCGCCGCGCTTTGCCAGCTTCCTAGCAATCGATGCTCCAATGCCGCTGCTGGCGCCTGTCACCAAGGCTACTTTGCCGGCCAGACTCTCCTTCGCATTCCATGATAACGCTAAATCATCCAGTTTCATTTCGCACCCTCTCGGATTCCAACATTATTTTGTTAAAAGCACGCGATGAAGGCCCAGGCTACCTCCAGGTGCCGTTCCTATATATAAATATCCGTTATGTTTTACAGCCGTAGTTACGCCGTACAGTGTGCCTTCTGGATCGTGCCAGCTTCCGATAAGCTCTCCCTGCGGGCTGAGCTCTACAGCAATCCCATGCTTCGCCGGTGCGCTTGCACCGCTTAGCAGCGACTGCGGTATTTTGGCCATGGTACGGGCCAGCCAAGGGTTGCTATGCATCTGATCTACAAAGGAAAGGCGAGT
This sequence comes from Paenibacillus baimaensis, assembly GCF_025567575.1. NCBI lineage: Bacteria > Bacillati > Bacillota > Bacilli > Caryophanales > Paenibacillaceae > Paenibacillus > Paenibacillus baimaensis. The sequence continues at coordinate 183,914 of NZ_JAOQIO010000016.1, forward strand.
CGTGAAGATACCGACCCAGAAATGACCTTGCTCATCACGCGTAATGTTGTCTGGAAAACCTGCGAGATTGTCCGCAAAAATATCAGATGTCCCTTTCTTTGGACCCTTGAGCCAGTATCTGGTCAACTGATAATGATACGATTCCGCCACAAGCACAAAATCTTCATCCGCAGACAAGGCAACCCCGTTTGCAAAATAGAGCCCTTCTAACAGGACAGTCGTCTGCTTGGTCTTTGGATCATACTTCAGCAAACGTCCATGCGGCTTGTTCTCGGCAATTTCTTTGAAGGTCACACTGTCATAGTTCGAGGTATCGGAGAAATAAATTGCGCCGTCCTTGGCAATATCAAGCTCGTTAGCTAAATAGATCGGCTTGCCGTCCACTTGATCGGCCAATACCTCTATGCTCCCGGATGGGTTTATAGATAGGAGTCCCTTCTTGACATCAGTAACGATCAAATTGCCATTGGCATCGAATATAAGCCCATTAGGCGTTCCTTTGGTGTCTGCAAACACTTGGGCCTTTTGTGGATTGCCCTCTGCATCGAAAGCAACCTTGTAAATTTTCCCGTCAGAATCTCCTGTGTATAGCTGGCCTTCCTTATCGAAGGTAATGAATTCCGGGGATTTAGGGGCATCAGTAACAAGCTGAGCAGAGCTGAGTTTGTTGTTCTGTTTCCAAGGGCCCGCTTCCTCAAAAGAGGGGGCCGTCGGCGCGGACCATTTTGCCGGTTCGATCGGTGAAGGAATAAGCAAGAAAATAATGACTCCAATAAGGAGCACCGCAAGCAGCGATAGCCCCACTCTGCGCACTTTACGCGGTGAGCGTTTAGGGCGATTCACATCTTCAGTAGATTTAACGGAGCGAACTTGTGTATTTGGCATTAGAGTGCCTCCTGTGTCTTATATGTGAGATTTAAATTTGAACTACGATTTTACCAAAATATTGCTTTCCTTCAGCCAAGAGCGCGAATGCTTCTCCAATTCGATCCAGAGGGAATACACGGTCGACGACGGGTTGTAAACGATGATGGGCAATCGCTCGATTCATCTTTTCAAAGTGATCCCGGTTGCCGACTTGACTGCCGCGAATCGTTGCGGCTTTCTGCAAGATGCTCGTGACATCGTATTCCGGAATGGTCAAGCCCGATAAGAATCCGACCATACTCAAGGTCCCTCCAATGCGAAGCGTATTTATGGATTTTACCATCGTAGACGCTCCTCCAACATCCAGAACGTGATCGACGCCTCCAGTCAGCTCTAGCGCTTCCTTATCCCAATCGGGAACTTCCGAATAGTTGATCGTTTTCCATGCGCCGAGAGCTTTTGCTCGTTCTAACTTGGTGTTGCTGCTCGATGTGATGATCGCTCGTGCTCCAGCCATAAGAGCGAATTGAAGCCCGAAGATAGAAACCCCGCCTGTTCCTTGCAGCAGCACGGTATCCCCCGCTTGCAGACCGCCGTATTCGATTAGCATGCTCCATGCGGTTAATGCCGCGATCGGCAGTGTGGCAGCCTCCTCCCAAGTGAGGTGATCGGGAATATGGACGATTCCGTCTTCATGTAGAACGACATACTCAGCCGCTACTCCGTTCAACGGACCTCCCAGACTGTCTTCTAATACCCCAGGTCTTGGGTTGCCGGCAAAAAATCGCTGTTGCAAATTACCCGCTACTCGGTGTCCGACCTGGAACCTTGTTACTCCTTGGCCAACGGCTACAATTTCTCCCGCTCCGTCTGATAATGGAATGAAGGGGAATTTTATTTCAATCGGCATTAATCCGCTGAGGATCACTAGATCCCGGTAATTGAGAGAAGCTGCCTTCATGCGGATCAACACCTCATGGGGGCCTGGCGTTGGTTTGTCGAGTTCCGTTAAGTTTAATTCCTCAAAACCGAAGCCGTTTGTCAGTTGTATAGCTTTCATTGAATTGTCCTCCCTGCAAGATCAGATTGATTACCTGTATTCTTATAATTATTATTATTATTGCCGGATCCTCCACGTGGACGAAGCATGCCTCCAACAAGTCGAAGACCTTGCTTGCGTGTTATGAATCGCGATAACTGCGCCCCGATATAATTCTGCACACCCGGAACGACATATATTTTCCCTTCCTTCAACGCACGAAGTGCAACCTCTACGACTCTTTCCGGCGTATCTTTCTTTCCGACAGAGGCTTCTTCCGTTCCTACAACATTAAAAAAGCTGGTGTCCGTCGAACCAGGACAAAGTGCGAAGAATTTCACGCCGCGGTCGCGATTTTCCCACCATAACGCTTGAGTAAACGACAGGACGAAAGCTTTCGTCGCCCCATATACTGCCATAAAGGGAAGCGGTTGAAATCCGGCGGTTGAAGCCACATTAATAACTGCACCTGAGCTTTTGCGCAACATGCCTGGCAAAAACAAGTGCGTCATATCTACAACAGCAGCGACATTGAGCATAACTTCTTCATGTTGACGCTCACCTGACACTTGCTCGAACAAACCATGTGTAGCAAAGCCTGCATTATTGATTAGCAGTTCGATATCCACTTTCAAAAGTTCACATTGCCGATATAACTCGCTGGGTGCGCCCTCTTTCGCAAGATCCATTGAGATAACCTCAGCTTTGATGCCATACTTCTTTCTAAGCTCATCTGCCAGGCTCTCAAGCTTATTCGTTGATCGAGCCACGAGGATCAGGTGGCTGCCTTGTTTGGCTAGTTGTCTCGCGAATTGCTCTCCTATACCAGAAGAAGCTCCTGTGACGAGCGTCCATTTACCTTGAATTATCATAATGCTACTCCCCTTTTAAATACTGTGTTATAATATAGAAACACTGTTACCAATAGAGTATAAGTAATTCCTAATGCCCTAAAAAGATAAGAATCATTGCACCGTTTGGTAACGGTGTTTCCGAATGGTTTGATTGTAACCCGCCTTTTCTAGAAAGTCAATATGCTCTTTGAATATCTACCGTCTCATTGACAACTGTTTAACAACTGTATAAAATTCCTTGCAAGAGAGTCAGGAAATTTGTTTCCTGATGCAAACACGATAACCGAAGGTGATGATTATGAACAGTCAAGATATCTCCTCCAATGCGAACTCACGAGTGTTGAAAACCTACCAAGAAGCTCGCTTGCAAAATACCGAAAATCTCCGCAAGCTCGTTGTTGATGCTGCGGCAACGCTCTTGCAAGAAGAGGGGCCGGAAGCCGTTACGGTTCGTAAAGTATCGCAGAAAATGGGTTGCTCGACAAAAATTATTTATAGCTTGTTTGTTAATAAAGAGGGCTTGGCTCAGCAGTTGTATCTGGATGGTTGTAAGCTTCTCGCAAACGAATTCGAGACGCCGCCGCAAGCTGCTGATCCAGTACAGCATATGATGAATTTAGGCGAAACATTTTGGCAATTCGGGCAGCGTTACTCCAGCTATTATAAGTTGATGTTCGGAGGAGCCTTTGCAGATTTCAAACCGGACGAGGAAAGTGTACATGGCACCGTAACAGCCATGCGGCAATTAATAACCGTGATCAGCAGTGCGCAAGAGCAAGGACGGATTCCTGGCCAGTATGACACGGAATCCATTGTACGAATAGTATGGGCCTCGCTCCACGGCGTTATTCATCTTTACCATGGTGGACACTTGGGAGATGTACAATCGGCTCATGCGGTATACAGGCAAACGTTGTCTTTGATTGTCAGCTCCTTGATGCCAGAACAAATCACCTAAATGGCATCCCCTAAAGGGATGAGCGAATTTTGATCTAATGGCCGACAATTCATATCGCCGGGGACTTTTAACGGTAAATTCAGATACCGTGCTCCTCCGTAAACGTCAAACATCCCGCAACTTTTTTATAAGTTGGGGGATGTTTGACGTTTACCCAGATATTAAAAGCTACCAAAGAGATGATAGTTCACTTGTTATTTTTTCTACGGCTTTGCCACTAGAATTATAACCAATTACTCCATCAAAAGAGTCGGCACTTATGTATTGCTACAAAACACTCACGATTAATCGCCTGCGGGCGCGACGATCTTCACGCTCTACTTATGCAACAATGCTTTCTTGGGTCCAAAAATCATAAAACTGATCGCGACCAAAACCCAGACGCCAATGCCAAATCGATTAGAAAAAAGAATGTGTTCCGATAATAAGAAAAACCAGCGATTTTTAGCAGGTTGGAATAGGGCTATATTCTTGTCATCCGACAAGTAATCATTGAAAAGAGAGAACGTTTAAAAAAGAGAGTATAGTGTCACCGCACAACGGCACCTTAATCAAACTTGATTAAGTGCCGCTGCTATTTTTATTTTGTTTTCATGACGAGCGGATTCCAGCGAATGCGGTTTTGACCAATTGCTGCACATAGGACTCGTCCAGTTGATCACCTGTTACCAGCAGACGATAGAAAATCGGCCCATAAATGAGATCCGTGCATAATTCAATATCGAGATTGTTTTTCAATTCCCCGCGCTCTATACCTCGTTCAATCAGCTTCCTGGCCTCCATCCGGCGAGGACGGAAATATCGGGTCCGATAGGCCTCTGCCAATGCCGGATCAAACTGCCCTTCGCCTAATAGCTGCGTAATGATGATACCTTCCCGACTAGTTAAGAACTTCAATAAATTTGTGGCATGGATGAGTATATCGTCGAATACTGAACCCGTGTCAGGCACGGGCAATCTTGCTGTGGCCGTAGACATAAAACCATCCATGACTACGGCTGCCTTATTAGGCCACCATTTATATATCGTAGCTTTGCTCACCTTCGCACGATCAGCAATTTTTTCAACCGTGACCCCACCGAATCCATTTTCCAACAATAAAGAATAAGAAGCGGAAAGAATAGCATTTTGCGTTTCAACATTTCGAGGCCGCCCTTTTTTGCCCTGCAAGCTTAATCTCCCCTTTTGTAAATTGTCCCTAAAAATAAACGATACGTTCAGTATACTAAGATTCATCTCAAAAGAAAATGAAAACACCTATTTACAAAACGATACGTTCAGTATATTATTTGATTATAAATTAATAAACTGTACGTACAGTATTTATTTAATGGAAGTAGAAACTATATAACGAATGATACTGACGCACGCTCAGAAAACAATTATGAGGAGGATTATTATGAAAGAGGAACAAGTGAAAGAGAATATCGACATATCAAGCTGGATGATGTTTTTGTTGGCAGCCGCGTGTGGACTGATCGTTGCCAATCTCTATTATGCTCAGACCCTAGTAGGTCCTATCCGTGTCTCTACGGGCCTTTCCTCCACAGCGGCAGGGCTGATCGTCACCTTAACTCAAATCGGTTATGTTGTAGGACTCCTGTTTCTCGTACCGCTCAGCGATATTGTTGAAAATCGCCGACTTACAGTTGTATCGTTAATGGTAGCAGTCGGTGCTCTGCTTGTAGCCGGAATTGCACCCAATGCAACGGTGTTCCTGACTGCGTCTTTATTTATCGGTATTGGGTCTGTTGTTGCTCAAATTCTGGTGCCGTATGCGACCTATTTAGCGTCTGAAGAAAAGCGCGGCCGTGTAGTTGGCAATGTGATGAGCGGCCTCTTGCTTGGAATTATGTTTGCCAGGCCGACAGCTAGCTTTATAACCAGCATATGGGGCTGGCAAGCGGTGTTTGTCTTATCGGCCATTGTGATCACGTTATTGGCTGTTCTGCTAGCATTTGTTCTTCCAGAGCGCAAACCATCGCCATCGGTTTCCTACGGTAAATTAATTATTTCCTTAGGCACTATATTCAAACAAACACCTGCATTACGCCGCCGTGCCTTTTATCAAGCCTGCTTGTTTGGAGCCTTCAGTCTCTTTTGGACCGTGGTTCCTTTACGATTGGCGGATGATTTCGGAATGTCTCAAACAGGTATTGCATGGTTTGCCTTAGTGGGTGTAGGAGGAGCTATTGCAGCGCCGATTGCTGGGAGGTTGGCGGATAAAGGGTGGAGCAAATGGTTAACCGGGCTTGCTATGGTCATTGCCGCCTTGTCCTTTTTGTTAATCCATCTTTTCAATAGCCATTCAACTACAGCTCTTATTCTGCTCTTTATTTCTGCAATCACACTGGATATGGCCATATCAGGAAATCTTGTTCTTGGGCAGCGTGTGATTTATTCATTGGGGAGTAAGGCGAGAGGGCGACTGAATGGACTATTCATGGCTGTTTTTTTCATTGGTGGAGCTATAGGCTCCTCATTGGGTGGTTGGGCTTATGCCTATGGGGGCTGGAGTTTTACCTCTCTTATCGGATTCTTCATGCCGATTATTGCCTTGCTTTACTTTTTCACTGAGAAAAGAACTGCAACGGAGGGGCAAAGCAGCATGTAAGAGACCGGGGGGACATCAAACTGAAAAAGGCTGCCCCCAAATGGACAGACCTTTTGTAAGTAATCCTACTGTTCGTTCTTGATAGCTTGAGCTTCCGCTTGTTGCAAGAGCTCACGATTGTCATCCAATTGCTCTTGCAGCTGCTGAAGCGCCTCTTCATTATCTTCGATTTTAAGTGTGTTCGTCAGCCCGTTATCTGCCCGCTCCAACGCATTGTGCGCTTGCTCGATCAACTGCTCGCTGGGATGCGAGGCCGCTTGCTCTACCGCACTTGTTACTTTATTGACGGAATTGAACAGCTGGTTGATGGGCTGGTTTGGCTTCCAGCTCGTTTCTGTATGTTTTGCCATATCCATAACCTCCAGGTATCGTAATATGCAAGAGAACTACTTCTTTACTATGGCAAAATAATTGGATTTTATGCATGGTAAACAGCTTGCTTACTTTAAGCCTGTCATGGCTACTCCCTCGATAAATTTTTTCTGTGCGAAGAAAAACACCGTGAGTAGTGGGAGGGTGGCCACAACTGAAGCAGCCATCACCAGGTGCCATTCTGTTCCGCTATCCGAGGTGAATAAAGAAAGCGCAAGCGGAATGGTATACAGCTTACTGCTGTTCAAATATACCAATGGCTCAAAAAACTCATTCCAGCTGTGCAGAAAAGTCAAAATCGACAAGGTAGCTATCGCAGGCGAGGCCAGTGGCAGCATGATTTTGCGAAAAGTGGTCCATGGCGTGCATCCGTCAATTTTGGCGGCTTCATCAAGATCATTCGGAATCGTGATAAAAAACTGACGGTACAGGAAAACACCGAACATCCCGCCAGCTCCAAGCATCGGAGGGACAATAAGCGGAAAATGCGTGTCCACCAATCCGATTTTGGACAACCATATAAACAAGGGGATCGTAGTGATTTCCGTAGGAATCATCATACTGCTCAGGAGTATCAGAAAAGTAGCATTTTTCCATGGGAAGGCGATCTTGGCAAAGGCATAACCGGCCAGCGCGGCAAACAGGCAGGTTCCGATTGTGACCAGAGCGGCGATATACAAGCTGTTGAATAGATACAAATGAAAGGGCTGCTTCGCAAACAGGTCAAAGTAATTGCTCCATTGGATTGGACTAGGTATCCACTGTGGTGGAAACGATAAGGCTTGCTGGAAATCCTTCAGCGATGTGCTGACCATCCAATAAAACGGAATCAGAATAAAGCTGGTAATCACCAGCAGCACTGTGTATTTCGGAATGGCTTTTACAGCTTTTGACCACTTTTTATTGCTCATGATGCACCCACCTTCTCCTCAAGCTCCATTGCAGGATCGTCAGAACGAAAATAATGAAAAACAGGATAAACGCTACCGCCGAGGCATAACCAAATTCGTACATTTTGAACGCCTGCTCGTAAATATAATAGACGAACACATAGGTGCTTGTTCCCGGTCCGCCTCCGGTCAGCACGTAAATTTGCCCGAATACCTTCAATGATCCGATCATCGTAATCATGACGACCATGAACACGGAGGGAGTGATCAGCGGAAGCGTCACGTTGCGAAAGGTTGCCCACCTGCTGGCTCCATCAATCCTGGCTGCCTCATAGTACATGTGGGGGACATCGTTCAGCGCCGCCAAAAAGATCACCATGTTGATCCCGAGCCCCTTGAGCAGCGTCACGATAATAACCGTCGGCATCGCCAGTGAAAGATCATAGAGCCAAGCAGGTCCCGTAATGCCAACTATGCGCAATATGGAATTAACGAGTCCGTTGTCAGTTTGGAAAATATATTTCCAGACGGTTGCCCATACTACTATTGAGGTAACTACAGGCGTGAAAATAGCGGTTCTAAAAAAGCCGACACCCAAAATCTTATCCTTGAGCAATAAGGCCAAGGCCAATGTCAGTACGATATTAAGCGGTACAAATACAAGCGTGAAGTAAAGGGAGTTCCATACGGTGCTCCAGAAAACAGGGTCCTTGGTAAACGCCTTGATATAATTCCCCAGACCAATAAACTGCTCTTCCTTAATTAATGACCAATCCGTAAAGCTCATCGTAAATGCCGCGATAATAGGACCTAACAAAAATAGCGCATACCCGATCACCATCGGTAAAATGAACAGATAACCGTACCATTTCTCGCGCTGCATGAATTTCGCACTGTTTAACAAGGTAGACGGTTCCTTCCTTCGGTAAAATAGGTTCAAGAAATATCGCCAAGCGCGGGCTTGGCGAAGGGGATGTCATAAACCTGACATTACGTGCTGCTTATTTCATCAATGGGGTGACTTCTTCCTCCATTTTTTTGAGCATTTCCTTCGGTGTCATGTTGCGGGTATACAGCAGGTCAATGATCGTCTGAACCTTCACATCGATTTGCTGCCAGTTTTTATGGGCGTTTTGCGCTCTGAGCTTTCCGTTCATCGGATCGATCAGCGCCGCTTTAATGCCTTCCTTGGTTGGGGATTCGAAGCCCTTGGTCAGTGCATCTGAAGCCAGAACGGAGCTGCGGTTCGGCACGTACATAAAGGCGAACTCGGTCATAGCCTCTTTACTTGTCATAAACTTCAACAGCTCGAGAGCCTCCGGTTTATGCTTGGATTCCTGCATGACAGAATATGCGGCCAGTCCTGTTGCTGCTGGTGCATCGGTGTTCGGACCCTTGGGCATCGGAGCGATATCCCATTCGAAATTTTTGATATTTCTGGCTGTATTGACATAAGCGTAATTTTGCCGGGACATCCCGATTTTTCCGCCTTCGAATGTGATTTGATCCCCTGGCTTCGGATGGATTTGATCCTTGAACATCATATCCGATATGAGCTGGAAGGCTTTTTCACCCTCAGGACTATTCAACATAAACTTGGTGCTTTCCTCATTCATGAAGTCGGCTCCGTACGCCCAGAAGGTATCCAGGAAAGCATCCTCCCAAGCCTTCCAGCCGTTGGCTGTGATTAGGAAATTTCCGTAAATGCCCTTGGATGGGTCGCTAATCGTCTTGGCTGCCTGGATATATTCATCGTAGGTCCATTTGCCATCCTTGTACTGCTCTAATGGAGTTTTGAGTCCTTTTTCCTTAAACAGTGTCTTGTTATAGAAGATCACCTTCGGCGGGTTCAGAAAGGGTACGCCGTAGAGCTTGCCGTCTTTTTTCAAACGTTGAAAGCTCGAAGGGATGTTATCGTTAAAATCATAGGCCTTATCGTTCTGAATCTCAGAGATATCCGCCAACTGCTTGGCTTCGATAAACTGCGGAATCATTTTATCCGACATCCATACGAGATCCGGTGCCGTTCTGGAGGCGACCATAATGGAAAGTTTTTGTTGGTAATCGGCAAACGGAACGAGCATGAACTCTACCTTGATATGTGGATTTTTGGCGGTGAATTGCTGGACGTACGCCTCCAGTATCTTTTTGCGTGAATCGTTTTCTCCCCACATTCCGACCTTCAGCAGCACCTCTTCTTTAGGCGCTTCCTTGTCAGTCTTCTTAACTTCTCCCGGCTTAGGCGCAGCCGTCGTTCCCTTGGCTGTGTCCGCTCCTGCTGAACACCCGATGATGGAGCTTAGGGCCAATACAGAAAGCAAAACCAGCGACAAATGTCTTTTCATATTCGATTCCCCTTCATAGATCACTTTTATAAGCGCTTACACCTCTATAATAGTAAAAAACCGTACCCGGAAAAATCCAAAAGATTCGAGTTATGGTTCAAAATTTCGAGTGTTATGCGTAAGCTAGCGCGGGTGGCTTTCCCGAAAATCCGAAGGGGTAGTACCGGTCAGCTGCTTGAACACGGTCATAAAATATTTGGCATTGTCATATCCTGACAGCTTGGCGATTTCGTAGACCTTTAAATTCGTCTCCTGCAGCAGCTGCTTGGCCCGTTCCATACGGCATTGAATTACATAATCGACAAAGTTTTGTCCGGTTTCCAGCTTGAATAAATACGATAAGTATTGAGTATTCATATGTACTTTATTGGCAATGAATTGAAGAGAGATGTCCTGCCCCAGATGGGCATGGATGATTTCCCGGACCTCACGGATAATTTTTTTCTCGTTCTCCTCTATAGGAGCGTCAGGTGCAAAAGAATGTTTGTGGACTACGCTGCTGTTCTTTTCATCCAGTCGTTCCTTGAGCTGGGTTAAGTATTGCGTCAATTCCACTCTATCGACCGGCTTCAACAAATAATCATCGACCTTGAAACGGAGCGCTTTTTTTACATATTCAAAATCCCCATAGCCGCTGATCACCAGAATCGCAATATCGGGAAAATTGTGCCGCACCTGCTCAATCATTTCAAGCCCATTCATATTCCGCATACGGATGTCGGTAATAATGCAATCGGGAAGACAACGTTTCATCGCTTCCAGAGCCTCCCGGCCATTCTTAGCCTCCTGCGTTACCTTAAATCCACCGATAACGTCTTCAATCAGCGTCTTCAAGCCTTGTCTGATCAGATCCTCATCCTCAACAAGCATAATACTGTACATGTTATTCCTCCCATTGGAACGGTAATCGAATGAGCACCGTCATTCCTTTATGTGCATTTTTACGCAGGACGAGCCCGTATGGCTTTCCATACAAAAGCCGGATTCGCTGATGGACGTTGCGAAGCGCGTAACCGCTGCTCTTGTGCCCGAATTCCTGCTTGACGTAGGGATCTTCCCCGGCATAATCGATGCGGCGCAGCACCTGCTCCATCTCTGCTTCGTCCATCCCCAAACCATCGTCCTCCACGGATACGATCAAATCGTCGTTTTCCGTTACTGCTCTGATCCTGATGGTCACCGGCTCGCTGCCCATGCCATGCTCAATGACGTTTTCTACAAGCGGCTGCAGGATCAGCTTGAGCACAAGCACGATTTGCAGTGAAGGATCAATGAAAATTTCCGCACGCAAACGGTCACCGCTGCGCAGCTCCTGAATTTGCAAATAAGCTTCTACAAATCGAACCTCATCTCGCAAATATACAAACGTCTGGCGTTTATCCACGGTATATCTCAGCAATTTGCCCAGATTGGTTACGACATCCGAGAGCGCCAGATAATGATGCTTGACTGCCATCATATTGATCGATTCTAAGGTGTTGTACAGAAAATGGGGATTCATCTGGCTCTGCAGCGCCGATATTTCCGCATCCCGTTCACGCAATTTGGTTTCATACACTTCACGCACGAGACGTTCAATTTCCCCCACCATCCGGTTAAACACTTCGGTCAATTGCCCGATCTCATCATGGGTGGACACGATGGCCCGTTCTTTGAAAAAACCTTTTTTGACCAGCTCCATCTTACTCTGCAAATGCCGGATAGGCTTGACCAACCGATCAGAGGAAAGGACGGCCAGCAGCAGAGCCGCCGCGAGCGATATCAGAGAGATCATCAAGGTGTAACTGGTGATATCCTTGGCTTCCTTTCGCAGCTCCGCCAGTGGAATCTGGCCCCATATTTGCAGCCCTGTATATTTGGATCGGGTTGAAGCGCTTAACAATCCCGGATCGTTCAGGTCAGGCTCCGATGCTGAAGCTTGGGGATACAGGATCGTCCCTTTTTGATCATAAATGTACAGCTTGCTGTTATTGCCGAATTGAACCGAGGAAAAGATGTTTTCAAAGCCTTCCGTTTTGAGATCGACCTTGATATAGCCAATTTTGCTATGGGTATAGGGCTCACGAATCAGGCGTGACAAAGATACGACCGTTTTTGGTCCAGAGGTGTAATAGGAGACCGTATGAGGGGGATTAATCGTGAGCCCACCGTCCTCCAGGATGTCATCTGCCATCCAGTTATTCGTATCCTGCGACCAATAGTTCATGACGCTCGTATCCGAATTGCTGAACATGCTGCCGTCGTCGGTGAAGATGAGAATGCTTTCAATTTCTGACCGCTCAAAAGCCATTGAGGAGATAAACAAATTCATTTTAAACTGTTCCTCAGCAGTCAAATAGACCCCTTTCTGATAGGAGCTGCTGTGGTTTTTCAGAATGGCAAGCACGTTGGGATCGTACAGCGGAGACAGGGTCAATCTATCGATCTCCTTCACATACCTGTCCAGATTAATCCGAATTTGATCGACGATCTGCAGTGTGTAATTTTTGGTGCTTTGCTCGACATTCGCCGCGTATTTTGTATACGTGAAAGCGCCGCTGATCATGAACGGTATCGTAATCAGAGCCATGAACAAGATCATAAATTTCGTGCGGAGCGAAAGAAATGTACGGTTAAGATGTACCAGCAAGATCGATCACGTCCCCTAATGGTTTCTTATTTGGAAGGCTGCGAGCATGGGACCCCGGTGTTTTGCTGCTATCGTATCACATAAGTTATTTTTCCGTAATATGGTATGATGAATGAGTTGGATGAACCGTTGGGTATGGCCACTTGTTACGAATCATTCCATGAGGAGGTGACAGATTTGAGTGTACATCCGCTATTTCAGAAAATGCAATACAAAGACCAGGGGGGAGGCCGTTCTTGTTATGAATGCCCCTCAGGTGTATGAGGAAGTGATCACATATTTTAAAGGTGAGGTCGATCGGGAGGCTCTTCGCGATTCCTATCCGTTCGTACAGGTATTCGGAATCAGCAATGATTCGCTTCAAACAGCCGCTCGATTGGGAGTCGCAGTGCTGGGGGATGACGGCCTCCTATGGCTGTGTTATCCCAAAAAAACATCCAAAGCTTATAAAGGCTCGGATTGCAGCAGGGAGACTGTAGCTGTACTGCTCGCCGATGAGGGATTTGAGCCGGTACGTCAGATCGCGATCGATGAGGATTGGTCTGCACTGCGATTTCGGCATGTGGATCGAATTAAGAATATGGTCAGAGCGTCTGCTGTAACCGATAAGGGCAAGCAGCGCACCCAAGATAGCCATACATAGAACATATCAAGCTGGAGGGTGATGAAACTGCAACGGATTAGCTTTATTGGGATGGGGGTTATGGGCTCCCGAATGGCGGCACGACTGATTAAAGCCGGATATGAGGTCACTGTGTATAACCGTTCGGCGGATAAGGTAGAGCCGCTGGTACAGCTGGGGGCGAGCCGTGCGGCGACAATTAGGGAAGCTGTAGAGCTGGCAGACGTGATATGTACCTGTCTATCGATGCCGCAGGATGTTCAGGCATTGTATATGGATGAGCAGGGTATTTTTAAACAAGCGAAGCCAGGTGCCATCTGTATGGATTTTACAACCGTCGGTCGCGAGCTGAGTGTGCAGTTAGGTGTGGAGGCGGCATCCTATAAGCTGGTTTACTTGGACACACCTGTGAGCGGCGGCCCGGAGGGTGCAGAGCGAGGTACCTTGACGATCATGGTGGGTGGACAAGCGGATGCCTATGAGCAATGTTTGCCTGTGCTCCAACAATTAGGCTCCAATGTGCAGTATTTGGGCAGCTCGGGCTTGGGCAGCGTAGCCAAGCTGATGAATCAATATTTGGTTGCCACACATACTTTAGCAGCTGCAGAAGCTATGGCAGCAGGCAGTGCCTACGGAATCAATCCCGAGCAGCTGTATCAAATTCTCTCCACAAGCTACGGGGATAGCCGTATGCTGCGACGCCATGTTGAGCAGCATATTCTGGATCGCAGCTTTCAACCCGGGGGCGCTCTGAAGTACCTGCTTAAGGATGTCGGATTGGCTAACCGACTCGTAGCCGAAGCTGGGATAGAAATATCGACCGGAAATCATGTGGAAGCCGTACTGCAAAAGGCTGTGGAGCAGCAGCTGGGGGAGCTGGACATGTCTGCTGTGATCTTGTCTCTGGAGCTGCTAACGGGGACCAAGGTGGAAAGAAAGTAGAGGCACTTTTTTAAATAATCTGTATATATCTGTATAACAAAAAGCCCCTTCACAACAATATGCTGTGGAGAGGCTTGATTGCATAACCAGCTTATTAATAAGCAAGGGCAAACAATCCGTTAATGTGGGACAAGTAACGGGCGTTGCTCGCTTTTTTCATCAAGGATGCCGGAGTACCTTTTAATTCAATACCGCTTCCACCTACGGAGCCGATACCGTCTTTACGGCCGAGGCTTGCCAATGTTCCCGAGAATACAGGGTTGAAGCTATCCATGGTTGTGCCTTTGAAATGAGCTGCGATATTAGCGCCTGCCAGCTCACCCATTTGCCAAGCCAATTGTGCAGTTGGCGGGAACGGACGACCTTCCGGTCCGAATACGACTGCGCAGTCGCCAGCGAGGAATACATCAGGATGGGATACGGATTGCAGCGATTCGTTAACCGTTGCACGACCACGATTCACTTCAACTCCACAATTCGCTACCAGCGAGCTGCCTTGTACGCCGCCAGTCCAAACCAATGTATTCGTATCGATGGTTCTTCCGTCTTTGAGGCTTACGGTTGGTCCGTTCACTTCGGTAATCGCAAGGCCCGTCAAGAACTCAACACCACGATTTTGAAGGCTGACCGTTGCACGCTCAATAAGCTCAGCAGAGAATATTGGCAGAATGCTTGGCATAGCCTCAACCAGATACAGTGAAACGTCTGCGAAATCGACGCCATATTTACGGCAAATGCCCGGCAGCTCATCAGCAAGCTCACCCACCAGTTCAACGCCTGTCAGGCCTCCGCCACCGATAACGAAAGTAGCGTCTGCTTTGTTGTTGGTGCTGCTGTAATTGCGAATGCTTTGCTCCACATGCGCAAATAGACGGTTGGCATCGGCTACGGATTTCAGCGTGAAACTGTTTTCCTGCAGACCTGGAATACCAAAATAGTTGGTTTCACTGCCTAGTGCGAGCACCAAAGCGTCATAGCTGAACGTTTTGCCACCCAAAAGAAGCACTCTGCGTTCTTCCACATTAATTTCATCAACCGTACCAACCACCACATTGATCTGTTTACCTTTAAGCAGCTTTTCCAATGGCAAAGCTACTGCCTTCTCGGCAACATTGCCTGCAGCAAGACGGTGCAGCTCAGTAATAATTTGGTGCGAGCCCACGCGGTTAATAACGGTAATTTCTGCTTCTTCATGCGTTAGATGGGCACGAGCGGAAAGAGCGCTCAACAAGCCGCCGTAGCCGCCACCCAAGATCAAAATTTGTTTACTCACGTTTATCCTCCATTCTGGCAATAGGTTGTTTTATAGGTGATCTTGCTTTTTTCTTTCGCTTAAAATGTCAAGGTATGCCTGGCTAAAACGAAGCATTTTTTGCAGTTCCGGATCTTTAAGCAGCTTTAGCATGCCAAATAGGCCAATCGTGGCTTCGCTTTGATCAGCGCGATCGTTGGCTTCAATAGCAGCCGATGCGTAACCCTTTACTTTTTCCTCAAGCGGTTTGACAACTTCCTGAATGCCGCCTACCATGTCTTGAATCAATACACGGTCGTTGGCTACTTTATTAGCCAAATCATACGTTTTGGTAAGCAGAGTCATCATTTCCGTAAGTCGTGGCAGTTGATCTACCAATACGGTCAATGCCTCTTGTACCTCAGGTTTTAACAATTGATCCAATACATCTGCTTTAACGGTTGCCGGAGCTACTGAAACTTCTTGTTCTGATACTTGAGCAGTGGTTTGTGCCATTCTTTGTTCCTCCTTTATTCATCTGAATTGTTCGCAAGTAGCAATAAACGATATTCCGCGATCTATATGAAATATAATATAGGTTATTATTATATTATCCATTCACTTGTGAAAAAAATCACATAGAAGTTAGAAAGTTTCCGTGTCTAAGCTGCTGCGAACCAAGTAATTGCTAAGCTATATTGTATACCTTATAACGCTGCGAGACAATAGTTTTTTCATCATTTAGTTACAAATTATTCGGTGTTCCTGGAGTTATTGCTGTAAAGGAAATTATGATGCGGATTTACATGCAGAATGTGGGAGCCGCCAGCCAAAGGAGATGTCCCTCAAGCAGCCAAGCTGCTGGTGACATCTCCTTCTTCACGTCATAAGTAACTCGCATTTTATGATTGTTTTCTAAAAATCGACCGCCAGCCGAACACCTTGGCTTTAACCAGGAGCTTGCTCGTCCAATGCGAGAGGACATGCAGCACGATGAATAGGAGTATCAACGGTTTGAATAGAAGCCAGGCGACGACCCAGGTGAGGAAGATTTGCCACGGCTTCATCTTTTTGATAAATGAGGGCAAAAGAAGTAAGCGGTAAAACCAATAGCTTTTTTGCAGGCTTTTCAGGTATTCCCGGCGGATCTGTGCATCTGTGGGATCGAGTCTTATTGCATTTTTCAAATACTCCTGTTCTTTATCGTAGTCGCCTCTTTTTTCAGCGGCCCAGGCCAGATAGAGAAAGGTTTGATCGTGATCCGGGTTCTGGAACAAGGCGGCCTGCTCAGATGCCAGCGAAGCCTGGAAATTGCGGGCATTGGCATGCAGATAGCTGTCACCAGCCAAGTACAAGGAGTTGTCGGGAGCCAACTGCAGCGCTTGGTCCAGTTCCTCCCTCGCTTGCTGAAGCTTGCCCTTTTTGTGATACAAATTAAAGCTGAGGAACAAATAATGGCTTTCATAGGGATCGATTCGCTGCGCTTCCTTGACCGCCTGCAAATACTCCTTTTCCTTACCCTGGGAATATAAAACAATGACACGCACGAACCAGCCGATTTTATTCTCGGGGTCATATTTCAGAGACTCCGCCGACCAATGCAGGGCTTTGTCATATTTACCGGATTTCATATAGATTTGGGCTAGCATCCCATAAGCATTGGCATTCTCTGGTTCCTCCCTGAGCCACTGCTCGGCCTCAGAAATCGCTTCGTCAAAGCGCCTCCAGTTCGTCAGCTGAAACACCCGGGTCATATGGTCAGATTGCTCATAACGCAAGGACACCGCAATCACCTGCAGCCTTCTTCTTATTTGATTCGATAGGTTTTGATATACTCCAGCACATGCTCATAGTCTTTGTTAATATCGCTGAAGGTTGCATAATTTTTGGCCGTTGAAAACCAATCCAGAGTGGTCGCCTTGCGGCCTGTTACACTCTTTTTCAGATCGTGGTCCGTAATGGGCTGGATGTCTCCGCTCTCCAGGGATCGCTCCAGGGCTTGCTCAATTGCATCCCGGACCACCTGCTCGAGATCCGCACCCGAGAAATGTGTAGTTTGCTCGGCCCACTTCTTCAGATTTAAAGGCTCCTGTGGCTTGCCCTCCAGCTTCAACCCCAGAATTAATTCCCTCTCGGCAGCTTCCGGTGGCGGTACAAATACCAGATGATTAAAGCGTCCTGGGCGGCGCAGCGCGGAATCCAGATACCATGGCGTGTTGGTGGCACCAACCACGAGCACCTCATGATTGTACGATTGCAAGCCATCCAGCTCCGTTAACAGTTGATTGACGAGCATGCGATCGTGGTGCTGATGCATTTGATGACGGCTCCCGCCCATAGCGTCAAGCTCATCAATAAAAATGACACACGGTTTTTCGGCGCGAGCCTTTTCGAAAAAATCATGCAAATTGTGCTCGCTCTGCCCCGCATACATCGATAAAATAGCCTGCAGCTCAATATGAAGGAAATTGGCATTAATCTCACCAGCGATAGCACGGGCGAGGAAGGTTTTGCCGCAGCCGGGAGGCCCATAGAGCAGTAAGCTGCCGCCAGCGGTTTTACCGAATGCCTGAAACATTTCCGGCTGCTTGAGCGGGAGTATAAAGTTCATACGGATTTTCTTCTTGATCTGCTCCATGCCGCCAACCTGCTCAAACGTAATCCGGGGTTGTTCCATTTCGATCAGATGATTTCGTTCTTTATTAAATGAAATGACCTTTAATTTGTTCTTTCTTTCGTCTTTACCTTGGGTATCATCGGACATTAGCTTCAACTCCTTAAAGGGTAAGAAGAACATCATCCATTCGAACTTGAATTTAATATGATTTTATCAGCAAAGCCACGGCGGTTTCAAGTTTCTTGACTTCATGGCAACCGGTAGTTGTTCTGAAAATAACGATGGGATTTGTAAAATGAACGCCTCAGTATCGATTTTGATGATCTGTTTCGATTTTGAAGGTTTACTTTTGGCTAGGCTTGTTGCAACAATGGCAATAGAGTGCACTCTAACCATTTGAAAGCGTTTTAAAAAAATGAAAAGGACGTGTGCAATGGTAAAGCGTAAACAAGTTTGTGCGTTGGTGGTGTTCATTTATTTAATGGTAACGATGCTCCCGATCTCCGCCACTTATGCCGCAGATGCGGAGTTTATCATCCCGATAACCAACGTAACGGCAAGCGGCAATGATGGAAACGAACCGAAAAATGTACTGGACGGCAATTTGACTACCCGCTGGTCGTCTAGTGGCGACGGGCAGTGGATTCAGTTTGATTTGGGGACGGACCTCAAGAAGCTGGCTTATGTAAAAATGGCTTTTTTGAACGGTGATACACGCACATCAACCTTTGATATTCAAACCTCCACGGACAATGTAACCTTTACGACAGTGCGCTCTAACGTCACGAGCAGCTTGAGTGCAAGCCTGCAAACCTTTGATTTTACGGATGTAGATCCGGTTCGTTATGTGAAAATTATTGGACACGGCAACTCTGTGAATGCGTGGAACAGCTACACGGAAGTGGAGATTTACGGAGATGCATCGACAAACAATGCAGCAGTAGACGTCAAATTGACGGTTCCTGCCGCTTCGATCAGCGATAGTGGCAATGACGGTAATGTGCCGGCCAATACAGTAGACGGGAATACAGCGACCCGTTGGTCGAGCAACGGTGATGGTCAATGGATCCAATACGATTTGGGGTCCAGCAAGACCGTGTCTTATATCAAGCTGGCTCCTTTTAACGGCGCTGCAAGAACCTTTACCTTCGATATATTGACATCTGCAGATAATGTGACGTTTACAACGGCGCGGTCCAATGTGACCAGCAGCTTGAGCGATGCCCTGCAAACCTTTGACTTCCCAGATGTGTCGAATGCCCGTTATGTGCGAATTGTTGGCCATGGTAATTCGAGCAGCACCTGGAACAGCTACAGCGAGGTTGAAATATATGGGCACAGTGAAGCGAGTACAGGTGTGGTGAACGTGTCGACGGCGGCCCAATTGGCGACCGCGATTAGTAATGCGTCTGCAGGCACAACGATAGTACTTGCGAATGGCAACTACTCGGCTTCAGGCCCAATCCAGATTGCTGGTAAAAACGGTACAGCCAGCAGCCCGATCAAGCTTATTGCGGCCAATCAGGGTCAGGCAATTATTAACGGCGGCGCATTTTTCTATGTGCAAAACTCATCCTATGTGACCCTCGAAGGACTGAAATTTACGCAGCCAGGCAGCTCAACGAACGCATCGTTTGACAAATCGGCTGTTATTTTGGACGGATCGAACAATATAAGGCTGACACGCAATTTGTTTGCTTTATCAGAGAGTGGTACCAATTCGATGTGGGTTCAGGTCAGGGGTGTGAACAGCCATCATAACCAGATCGACCACAATGATTTTGGCGGAAAGAAGGATACGGCTCCGCTCATTGCCTATGAGGGCGATGGCAATGGCAATATTTCGCAGTATGATACGATCGAATACAACTATTTCCACGATGTCGGTCCCTGGGTAGCGAACGGCAAGGAAACAATACGTTTGGGATTGTCCGGAATTTCGTTGTCCAACGGGTATAACACGATCCAGTACAATCTGTTCGAGAACTGCGACGGCGAGCCGGAAATCGTGTCGGTCAAAAGCAGCAACAACACAGTCCGATATAACACGTTTAAAACCTCGAAGGGTGGGCTGACGTCCAGACATGGCCACAGCAACAGCTTCTACGGCAACTTCTTCCTTGGAGACGGGGTTGAAACTGAAGAGGCAGGAATTCGAATTTACGGCAACGATCATAAGATCTACAATAATTACATGGAAAACCTGACGCAAAGCGCGATCATCATCGACAGCGGTAGCTTTGATGGGGGAACAGGTGGTTATCCGCCGAATCCGACACCGACACAGTTAACGGCACAATGGAAGGTTTATCGCGCACAGGTCGTCAACAATACGATTGTGAACAGCACCTCGGGGATCATCGTCGGATCGGGTAAAACCTATGCTCCAGAGGACGTCAAGGTGGCTAACAATATTGTGAAAAATTCAACAGGAACGCTCTATAATGAAGCGGCAACGACGAATACCGTATTCGAAGGAAATCTCGGTTACGGAAGCACCTTGAACAATAAATCAAGAACGACGGCTGAAATTCGTCTTGCTGACCCGTTGTTCAGAACGTTTAATGGACTGCAAAAGCTATCATCCACCAGCACGGCCGCGATTAACTCTGCAGTTGGCAGCTATACGTACGTCACCACAGACATGGATGGAGAAACCCGTTCCATAAACGATGTGGGTGCGGACGAATATTCCGCCTCAACCGCTATTCCTGTCGTTCATCAGCTATCGCCTTCCGAGGTAGGAACGAACGCCCCTTAAGGCTGGTATGTAAGCCAAGCATGGATATGTGAGCTGAAAGTCCGTTCCTCCGGGGACGGACTTTCGATTTTGAAGATCCTTTCGAGGTTTTGACGATATCCAAATGACAGCCGTTCATCGGATAATGACGATAGGATGGGGGGAACACAAATGGCTACAATCTTTGTCGTTGATGACGAGCCGATTATCGGGATTGGATTGAAAGCGTTAATTGGAGAATACAAGCGATTTCACGATATTCAGACGTTTACGGATAGTGTGAAGGCATTATCGCAGATGGTATCGAATCCGCCCGATGTTCTGCTAACCGATATTAGGATGCCTCGAATGGACGGTTTGGAGCTGTGCAGACAAATCCAACTGCATAAGCTGTCCACACAAATCGTGGTTTTGTCGGGCCATGGGGACTTTGCTTACGCACAAAAAAGTATGTCCTATGGAGCCAAGGAATATTTGCTGAAGCCGATCACCGAGATCGAGCTTTTTCCAGTACTGGATAAGCTGCTTGCGGAACGGGAGGCTCCGATATTTTCTTATGCCGATTTAGAGCGGTGGATCGATCAATTGGAAGAATCCATATGGATGCTGGATCGGTTACGCGTACAAGAGCTGCTCTCGCAGGGCAAAGATGAGCTATTGGCGGGCGTTACAGGGGCTCATCTGCGCCAGAGGGTGTTTGACGGAATGATGCTGCTCGCCAGAAAACTGAATGCCCGCGGCGTGTATCGATTTGAAACGGAATCATTGATGGCGGCCAATGCCGAGCATACGTTGACTTACGAGCGGTTCCAAACGGAGATAGCCGTTTGGCTCCAGCAATTGGGCGCACAACGTAATCACGAAACGATCAATGTACTTGAAGCGGCTCTCTGTTATATCGATGCGAATCTGTTCGATGAGAACCTTACGCTGGACCGGGTTGCCGAACGATTGGGCATTACACCAACCTATTTCAGCCACTATTTTAAGAAAAAAACTAACGAAACCTTTGTCCAATATCGCTTGCGCAAACGAATGGAGAAGGCGAAGCAGCTGCTTGCTGTTCCGCATCACAAGATCATTGATATTGTCGGCGAGATCGGCTATGACAGCTATCCCCATTTTTCCAGATCCTTTAAGAAATCAACCGGTTATTCACCTACCGAATATCGTGCTTTGCTGGGGATCCAGTAATGAAAAAAAGTTTGGGGCGTAAAATTTACATTTATTTTGTCATTATTATTGCATTCACCCTGATCAGCGTGGCATTCACCGGATATTGGCGTTCGGCGAGCGAGCTGGAGAACCAGTACGAGGGCCTGCTCACGCAAATTGTTGATAATGTGGTTCACGAAACTGATCTGTTTTTGAAAAACTATGAGCGAGCCACGGTTTCGATTCTTACTTCTCCGTTAGTGAAGGAAACGTTGGACCTTCCAAGAGGCTCCAACTTCTATACAGCCGAAAATGCGATCAAAACAGGTGTGTTCCAATCGGTTCTGATCAACAATCCGGAAATTTCGATGACCTACATCGTGGGGTATAACGGCTTTCGGGCAACAGATTTCAATATTCACATCGTGTCGTTTAATTATAAAGGCTTTGAAGAATACGTCGAACAGCTTAAGGAAGACACGGGGTTAAATGGAAAGCTGATGATTCGGGACTCGGGATTTCTTGATGGCCATCTCACACTTGTGCGTCAGCTGGGTGACAGAACCTCCTCCAAATCGTTCAAGGGCATTATGGGCTTCGAGCTGCGAATAGGAGAGCTGAATACACTCTGGAAGGGCATCAAGCTCGGAAAATCGGGATACTTCTTCATCGTCAATGAGCGAGGCAAGATCTTATATCATCCCGATTCGCAGCGTATCGGCAAGCAGCTGGACGGAAATCAATACCAAGCGGTGGAGGCCAATACGGATCAGACCTTCGAGCTGCCAGGTGAGCCGGGGCGTGTGTTTTTCAGCCGCAAATCGGAGTATTCGGGGTGGACGCTCGTAGCCAGCATGTCGCTTAGTGAGCAGCGCCAGCCGATCTCGGATCTGCGCCAGACGACGATTATCGTGGGTATCCTGACTCTGGCACTAGCTTCGCTGCTCGCGTATCGATTCGGGCAATCCATCATCCGTCCGGTCCGGTTGCTGGAAAGCGGGATGCGGCAGACGGAAAGAGGACAGTGGACGAGAGTGCCGCTAACAGGTAGCCGTGATGAGATGGATCAGCTCATATCCAGCTATAACACGATGGTAGCCCGACTGGAGGAGCTGGTGGAACGTGTGTATGAAACCGAGCTGCATAATCAGGAAAATTTGTTAAAACGCCAGCTTGCTGAATTCCAGTCGCTCCAGCTGCAAATCAACCCGCACTTTTTGTACAACACGCTGGAAATTATTATTTGCTATGCCGTTATCCAGAAGTCTGGGGAAATCAAGGACATCGTCCGTTCCCTATCCTATATGCTGCGGTATTCGATCCGTACCGACCTGGAGCAAATTACGGTTGCTAATGAACTGAAGCATGTGCTTTATTTTATGGAAATTATGAAATACCGGATTCAGCGCGATTTTGAAATTGACGTTCGCATACACCCGGATTGGCTGTTGAACAATATGGTTCGGCTAACGCTGCAGCCCTTGATTGAAAATGTGTTCAAGCATGCGTTTCAGGAGGGTATAGACGACTCTCATGCGATTGTGATCGACGCTTGGCAGGATTCCGTGGACTTTTGTGTGACCGTAACGGATAATGGCTGCGGCATGGAGCCAGACATATTATTAAGGCTGAACGAGCGGTTGATGCGCAGCCATGAAGAGAAATCGGGGTCGCAGACCACCTCCGAAGGAAGCATTGGACTTATGAATGTACACAACCGGATTCAGATGGTGTTCGGAGCGCAGTACGGTCTTACCGTGCAAAGCACGAAAGGCGAGGGTACTACGGTGACCATCCGCATGCCCGCCTCCAATGCTCCAGCCATCGCAAGCTCCCGAGCATATCCATCGTAAAAAAAGTCATAGGAGCGCAAATTATCAGCATGCTCCTATATACGCAATTTCGTATGCTGGGTATAGGAAAGATCAACTCAAATCCAAGCATTCGTTATCGAAAGAAGGAGGAATCTATGGAAGCATCAGCCAATCGAACCAACACCCGACCGGTTGCTTTCTTGAAAAAGGACAGTCTCATGACCAGACTGCGTAAGAACATGTCCAGCCGCTGGCAATTGTATCTGCTCATGCTGCTTCCGATTATTTATTTAATCATTTTCAAGTATGTACCGATGTACGGGGCTATAATTGCCTTCAAAAATTACATCCCGACCAAAGGAATCTGGGGCAGCGAATGGGTGGGCCTCAAATATTTTTATCGTTTTTTTGAGTCCTATGAATTTGTACGGATTATGCAAAACACACTGCTGCTCAGCTTCTACAGCTTGGTTGCCGGGTTCCCGTTTCCGATCATTCTGGCATTAAGCTTGAATTATGTGAATTCCAGATTTTTCAAAAAGTCAGTACAGATGATCACGTATGCGCCGCATTTTATTTCCGTCGTCGTCATGGTTGGGATCGTGCTGCAGATGATGGACCCGCGTATCGGGCTCATTAACACGCTGATGAGATATATCGGGCTGCCGACCATTAACTTTATGGGTATGCCGGAATGGTTCTCACACATCTTTGTCTGGTCCGGTATTTGGCAGAACGTCGGTTTTTCCTGCATCGTCTATCTGGCTGCGCTTGCGGCCGTTGATCCTGCACTGCATGAGGCATCCGTCGTGGATGGAGCGAACAAAATACAACGAATGTGGCATATTGATGTGCCGGGTATTATGCCGGTAGCCATTATTTTGCTCATTATGAACACCGGTCATGTGCTGGATGTCGGCTTCGAGAAAATCCTGCTGCTGCAAAATCCGCTGAACACGAGCGCCTCTGAGGTCATCGATACGTTCGTATACAAAGTGGGTTTGGCATCTACAGCGATTAATTACTCCTATTCGGCTGCAATCGGATTGTTTAAATCAGTGATCAATCTAGTTCTTCTCGTACTGGTCAATCGAATAGCCAAAAAAGCGGGACAAACCAGTCTCTGGTAGAAAGGAATGTTATGCATGACAGGAACAATTAGAGAAAGTGCGGATGATAGAGTATTTACGATCGTCAATTACATCATCCTGTTTATTTTTACGATTACGATTTTATATCCGCTTGTCTATATTGTTAGCGCTTCCTTCAGCTCATCCTCGGCGGTTGTTTCCGGCAAGGTTTGGCTGTATCCGGTGGAGCCTACACTAGCGGGCTACGAGGCGGTGTTCAAGCACCGACTGATCGGCTCCAGCTTCTTGAACTCGGTATTTTATACGGTAGTGGGTACGGTGATCAATGTGTTCATTACATTAATTGCAGCTTATCCACTATCCCGCAAAGATTTCATGCCGCGCAATGTGATTATGGCCCTGTTCGTGTTCACGATGATGTTTTCCGGAGGCTTGATTCCATCGTATCTGGTCGTGAAGGGACTTGGTATGATTGATACCCGATGGTCGCTGATCATTCCGGGGGCTCTCGCCGTATGGAATATGGTTATTGCCCGTACGTATTTTCAAACCACGATACCTGACGAGCTGCTTGAAGCGGCCCAAATGGACGGTTGCAGTGATCTCACTTTTGTACGCAAAATCGTGATTCCGGTATCGGGTCCGATTATTGCAGTAATTGCCTTATTTTATGCAGTAGGTCACTGGAATCAATATTTTAATGCGCTGTTGTATTTGAAGCATCAGGAGCTGTACCCGATACAGCTGGTGCTCCGTGACATTCTTGTGCAAAACGAGGTAGATGCATCAATGATTACCGATCTTGCCGATCAAGCGGCGAAGGAAGGCTTGCGGGAGCTGCTGAAATTTTCATTGATTGTAGTTTCAACGCTGCCTGTTCTTATTATCTATCCATTCATTCAACGGCATTTTGTTAAAGGGATGATGATCGGATCGCTAAAAGGATAAAAGGGGAGAGATAGGTATATGAAAAAAAGATTAACGGTGTTACTTTCCGTAACAACCTCATTGGCTCTACTTGCGAGCGCTTGCTCAACCCCGAACAAGCCCGAAGGCAATGCGGCTGGCAATAAGGAGGCAGGCAGCAGCGATCAGGTGACGGAAGCGGGTGTATTCCCGATAACGAAAGAAAAGACAACACTCAAGGTTATGGTCAAGGGCTCCAGTATTGTCGAGAATTTTGCTACCAATGAATTTACGAAGTGGCTGGAGGATAAAACGAACATTCACATCGACTGGGAGGTTGCCCCGGAAAAAACGTTTCAGGAAAAGCTCAACGTATCGCTCGCCAGCGGTGATTACCCGGACGTACTGCTCAATATGAGCGTGTCTCCAATCCAGCAATCAATCTATGGAAAAGACGGTGTGTTTGTTGCGCTGAATCCTTACATTGATAAATACGGCGTCGAAATGAAAAAGATGTTCCAGCAGGTTGACTACGCAAAGGGTCTTATGACGATGCCGGACGGCAACATCTATTCGGTCCCTCAGGTCAATGAATGCTACCACTGTGCGCTTGGCCAAAAAATGTGGATCTACAAGCCATGGCTGGATAAGCTTGGATTGAAGATGCCGACCACAACCGATGAGTTTTATCAGGTGCTCAAGGCATTCAAAGAAAAGGATCCGAACGGAAACGGCAAACCGGATGAAATCGCGCTTGTAGGTGCTACGAACGGACCTTCCTCGACGCTCGATTTATTTTTGACCGGGTCGTTTCTGGAGAAGGACTTCAACCTGCGCTTCGTTAAGGACGGCAAGGTACAGGTGGCTTATAACCAACCGGAGTGGAAGGAAGCCCTGAAATATATGAACAAGCTGTATGCGGAGGGTCTTATTGCCCCGCAATCGTTCACACAGGATCGGAACCAGCTGAAGCAAATGGGCTTGAATCCGGAAATTCCAATAGCCGGAGTCATAGCTTCGCAAAATCAGACCGTATTTGTCGATGTTGACAGCCCGCGGTTCAAGGACTACGTCTCGATACCACCGCTCAAAGGTCCTGCTGGTGTACGTTCAACCGCGTATAACCCTTATGCCGTGTCCACGGGTCAATTCGTTATCACCAATAAGACGAAAAATCCGGCTGCCGCCTATCGTCTGGCTGACCTGCTGCTCTCCGAGGAAGTGACGCTTCGCAGCACGCAAGGCCGCCCCGATCAGGAATGGGTACGACCGGCCCAAGGAGAGCTCGCACTTAACGGGAAGCAGGCGATCTGGAAGCCGATTGTGACGTTTGGCAAGCTGCAAAATATTCACTGGGCACAGTCGGGACCGTCGCTTCGAACGAATGAATGGCGGTTAAGTGTTGCTGCAGATCCTAAGAACCCGCTTGAAATCATACTGTATAACGAAACGAAGGACAATTATTTTCCTTACAAGATCGATGTGAGCAAAATCGTTCCACCGATATTTTTCACCAATGAGCAGGCTGAAGAGCTGGCCAATCTGGAGAAGACGATAACGGACTACAGGACCGAATTTTTTGCCAAAACGGTTACGGGTGCTCTGGACATCGACAAGGAATGGAACAATTATTTGGCCACACTCGATAAAATGAACCTGAAGCGCTACCTGGACATTTACCAGCAGGCCTACACACAGTTCAAGTCCAAAAAGTAAGATTAGAGCTATAACAGGAGAGCTTTTGTTGAGAGGCGGTAGAGCTTAAGTGCCGTAATCAGCAAAGGCTCTTTATCAATACCCAATACGAATAGCTAGAAGTACAGGTTCAGCGCTAAAAGTTAAAAGCTGCTCTGCTGATAGCTACAGCTACCTATTCGAGGTATGGTACACTGAAAGGAGAAGCATAAATCCAACGCATCCAGAGTGCGCGACAAAGGGAGTCGTGTCTATGGGCTTGACCCGTAATCCATTCAATAAACGCAGCGTGTTGGTCACATGGTTCGTTTCCTATGTATCTGTTTTGCTCGTTCCGATGTTGATTAGCGGACTTATTTATACAGCAACCTGGCATGTGGTGGAGGCGGAGGTCAATCGCTCCAACGAATCGATTTTGGGCCAGACAGAGCAGGCCATCGACAACAGTCTCCTCGGTATCGAAAGACTCAGCATAGAGATTGCCCTTAACAAGCGTGTAGCCGGTTTCATGAATACGACGCTGCCGCTAACGGATAGTGACCGATATGATCTGTTCAATATCGTCAACGATTTGCGCGTGTATAAGGTGGCGAACGATTATATCGAGCAAATCTTTGTATATTACAAGAATAGCGATACGGTTCTATCGACCCGGGAGCATATGGACAGCCGTACGTTGTACAGATCTGTTCGCGGAAGCGAAGATAAGAGCTATGAGCAGTGGAAGGCCTTTTTCGATAAGCGTTATATGAAAGAGTATGTACCTATGCAATATGGGGACGGTGAACAGGTCGAGAAGGCTATCGTGTACGCCAAATCGGCAACACTGGACAATTCAGACCAGTCCGGGGCTGTGATCCTGATCGTGATCAAGGATTCCAAGCTGTTGGGCAGCATGATGCCGGCCCCTAACGCTTCCCTTGCGATTCTGGATTCACAGAATCGCCTTGTTGCATCCAAGGGACTCGTACAGAGCCCCGCATTTTTAACCTATGATCGGCTTGTTGACGCCAAAGGACTCTTCTATGAAGAGGACAATGGGAACCGATTGGCGTTGTCCTATACGACCTCGGAGATTACGGGCTGGAAGTATGTTTCGATCATTCCGGCCGAGCTGTTTGACGACAAGATGCTGTATTTGAAGAAGCTGATCATCATGAGTCTCGTATTGTGTATCTTGATTGGTGGACTTGTCGCCTACATCTACCTGAGGAGGAATTATACACCGATCAGCCTGCTGATCCGTAGTTTTTCGCTCAAATCAGGTGTGTCCTTCGACGAGGGCTCCAACGAATATTTATATTTGCAGGCTGCACTTAACAACACATTTGACGAAAAAGAGAAAATTGATAGCAGGCTGATGCAGCATAGCGATGTGATCCGTGCGAGCTTTCTTCAAGGGCTGCTTAAGGGAAGGCTGGATCATAATATTCCACTGCATGAGTCACTCGCAGCGCATGATCTGCGAATAGTTTCCACTGATTTTGCCGTTCTGCTGTTCCATATTGAAACGTACGGCAAATTTCAAGCGGAAGGGACTGCCGATCCACGGAAAATCAAGCTGCTGCATTTCATCATTCTGAATGTTGCCGAGGATGTGGCGGGTGAGCAGCACCAGGCGTTCACGACGGAAATGGATAATATGTCGGTGTGCATCGTTAATTTCGCTGCACAACCCGATGAGATGGAGCTGAAATTAATGGCAGAGCGGGTGCAATCATTCCTGTTCGACCATTTTCATGTCCATCTTACGGTGTCCATCTCCGGTATTCATCATGATTTATATGCGATACCTACTGCCTATCAGGAAACGCTGGAAGCGATGGAATACCGTATGGTTATGGGGAGCGGTGAAATTATTCGCTATGCGGAGCTGCCGATTCCTCGTGCGTCCGGGGAGCCCGGAAGCTATTATTATCCGCTACATGTTGAGCAGCAGTTGATTAACTTTGTGAAAATCGGTGATTTTGAACGTTCACGGGAATTGATCGAAGAGATCATTCGCAGCAATGTGGGGGAAATTCCGATTTCTGTCTCCTTCGCCAAATGTCTGATGTTCGATTTGATCAGCACACTATTGAAGACAATGAGTGAGCTTCACACGGTCGATAAGTCCAAGGTGCTGGAGCATGCTGATCCTATCGAACGTCTGATAGGCTGCGAAACGATCAAAGATATGCAGGCACAAATTGTCGAGGTACTGGAGCAGGTGTGTAGCACGGTTGCCAATGATCACAGACACATGCATAACCCGCTTGCCGGGCAAATTATTGAATATGTCCAGGCGAATTTCTGCAACAGCAATCTGAATATCTCGATGATCGGTGAGGCGTTCAGCCTGACACCTTCCTATGTGTCCAAGCAGTTCAAGACGTATACGGGTGAAGCGCTGTTGGATTACATCAATAAA
This sequence comes from Paenibacillus baimaensis, assembly GCF_025567575.1. Taxonomy (NCBI): domain Bacteria; kingdom Bacillati; phylum Bacillota; class Bacilli; order Caryophanales; family Paenibacillaceae; genus Paenibacillus; species Paenibacillus baimaensis. The sequence continues at coordinate 213,705 of NZ_JAOQIO010000016.1, forward strand.
ACCCGTATGGAGGAAGCCAAGAAGCTGCTCGCGCTGCAAAATCTGACAGTTACAGAAATCGCCGGAAGAGTGGGATATGCGGACATCAATACGTTCAACCGGATTTTTAAAAAGCTCGAGGGCATCACACCGGGCAAATATAAGGATCTGCAGTAGCCGCTGCTGTTCCTGGTTACTAAGGTTAGAGGCTTGAATGGTTTATGGATTTGCGATTTTAATGATCCATTTCCGATTTTGATGGGTTCCCTTAACCGGGAGCCCCCTGCATAATAGCTTGTAGGGTAGACAGAAGCAGCGTATTTAGGGGAATTGAGGGGGAACTACCATGCATATAAGTAGGAACGTCAACCCGCTCCATATTTCAGTGTGCTTGCTGGCAGCGATATGCCTTCTTTCAGCCTGCAGTTTGGAGACGGCACCACAGCAGGATGCGGCCAAGTCAACAGCGGAAGCTTCCGGGGAGCTGAATCGGGATCAGACGCAGAAGACTTTAACCTCATGGGAGCCGATCAACACGAATCTGTTTACTATCGTCAATAATATGGCGGAAACGCCGTTTGGCAAGCAGCTGGAGAAGGACACGGGGATTAAGGTAAAGTATATGCACCCCGCTGACGGGCAGGCGAAGGAGCAGTTCAACCTGCTGATTGCCTCCAACCATTTGCCGGATGTGATTGAGTATGATTGGAATAGTGCTTATCCGGGCGGGCCGGAGAAAGCGATGGCTGATCAGGTCATTATTCCATTGAATGATTGGATCGACAAGAAGGCACCGAACTTAAAAAAGCTGCTTCAAAGCAATAAGGAACTCGACAAAATGGTCAAAACCGACAGCGGCAAATATTATATATTTCCGATGGTTCGACCGGATAACGGGCTTGTATTCCGAGGGCCGATGGTTCGCAAGGATTGGCTTGATGAGCTGGGGCTTACAGTACCGACGACAATCGATGAATGGTATACCGTATTGAAGGCGTTCAAGGAGCACAAAGGTGCTTCGGCACCGCTTACTGCGATGTATAGTAATGAGCTGATGATTCAGGACGCTTTTATCGGGGCTTACCGAACTGCCAATCGCTATTATATCGATGACCAAGGAAAAGTAAAATACGGGCCTATCGATCCCCAGTTCAAGGAAGCGCTCACACTATTGAGAACATGGTACGCAGAAGGGTTGATCGATAAGGATTTTGCATTGAATAATGATTCGAAAGCATTGGATAACAGGATGCTAAGCGACAGCTCAGGGGCAACCGTTTATTTGGTCAGTGGTGGCATGGGGCGCTGGATGGAGACGGGCAGGAAAAAAAATCCCCAATTTCAGCTGGTGGGTGCTCCCTATCCAACATTGAAGAAGGGCGAGCGGGCGTTCATTGGGCAGCGTGATTTTCAATATGCGCCAGTGGGCAGCAAGGCTATCTCATCCGCCGCCACAAATCCCGAGCTAGCCGTCCAGTGGCTTGACTATGCCTTCAGCGAACAGGGAAGTCAACTGTTCAACTTCGGCATTAAAGGCGAGAGCTATGAGGTTATGAATGGAGTGCCACAGTACACCGATAAGATGTCGAGGAGCGGGAAGTACAATTTCCAGCAAATGATTTCACAGTACACTAAGCCTAACGGTCCCTTTCTTGGAGATGGACGCAAGAGCTTCAACACGTTCCCCGAGCAGGAAGAGACGATCCGGATCTGGGAGCAAACGGATGCCGCCAAGCATGTCATGCCGTTATTTCTAACGCCTACGATAGAAGAAAGCAAGGAAATGGCGAAGCTGAACACGGCGATTACCAGCTTTAAGGAGGAAATGTTCCTTAAATTCATTACAGGCGTAGAACCGCTGGACCGGTTCGATGACTATACGAGGCGGATTCAAGAGATGGGCGTGGATAAGGTAACCCGAATTTATCAGGATGCCTGGGATCGTTATAACAAGCGATAGGTTTGTATGAATAAATGGATAAAAGGAGGGGCCTATGCATAATCAGCATTCAGATGGTATCAAGCTTGATCTCGATTGGGAGTCCTATATGGGCAATCATGATATGGAATGGGTCGTGAAGCCAGTCTCGTGGGACGAAGGGGCATTCATTGGCAACGGTAATATCGGCGCGATGATCTATGGGGAGGAGCATTCGTCCAAGCGGCGGGTGCTGCGCTTCATCGTGGGGCGCACCGACATAACGGCAACCCGAACAGACCGTGCAGGCTTTAGCCCACGTGTGCCGATAGGGGAGCTTCATCTGGAGCTGGAGGGGATGATCTACCATCCGACCTGTATCCGAGTCGATTTGTGGAATGCGGAGGCATGTGCGGTTCTAACTACCACCCGGGGTGAAGTACGTCTGCGGGCATTGGCCCATAGTGAAGAGACGATTATGGCTGTTGAAATCGAGACATCCGAAGGAGAGCACGGTGCCAATTTTGTCTGGTATCCGTACCCTGAGGTTGATCCCGTATTGATAAATGCCGATGGTATCAATCTCAATCAGTATATACCGAAGATTGAAGTGGAACGGAAGCAGGTTGTCCAAAGAAACGAATCATCAGATACGAAAATCAAAATAGAGACGGAAGGCAGAGCGGTGTCGGGGCATGCAGCAGACGTCGTTGAGGTCTGCATCCAGCGTTACTCGCAAGGAGCTCCTGTCCCGCAGTCAGAAGGCTGCGTTAGTGCGTGGAATGAAGTTCAACTATCACCGAACCAAAGAATCTACTACCTGTCCATTGAGAAGGGACATGACGAACAGGCACAGGAGCAGGTTGTCCAACATGTGATGAACGCAGTTTCTCAGAGCTTTGATGAATGGGTAGCTGCACACCGCGCTTGGTGGCACCGCTATTATCAACGAAGTCTGATCACGATCCCCGATGCCCGACTGGAGAGCTTTTACTGGATTCAAATGTACAAGCTCGCTTCGGCTACAAGAGCTGACCGACCGCTGATCGACAATCAAGGGCCGTGGTTGGCCCCGACACCTTGGGCGGGCGTCTGGTTTAATATGAACGTGCAGTTGAGCTATTCTCCTGTGTATACCGCGAACCGCCTCGATATCGGGGAATCACTGGTGCGGACGCTGGCTGCCTGCAAGGAGCAGCTGATTGCGAATGTCTCTGAGCTTTATCGGGACGATTCGGCCGGACTTGGACGCAGCTGCAGCTACGATCTGCGCAGCGAGGTAGGCGATGAAGTCGGCAATCTGACCTGGATTTGCCATAATGTATGGCGGCAGTATCGCTACTCGATGGATGAAACGCTGCTGCGAGAGATGCTGTTCCCATTGCTGCGTAGAAGCATCAATTTTTATTTTCATCTGCTGGAAGAAGCGGAGGATGGCAAGCTGCACCTGCCGCCAACCATTTCCCCGGAATACGGTTCTTTTATGAAAACGAAAGTCCGAGACTGTCATTATGATCTGGCGCTGCTGAGGTGGGGCTGCGAAACGCTGATGTGGATGTGTGAACGACTGGAAGTGACAGACCCGCTGCGCGATCAATGGGTGGACGTGCTGGAACGGCTCACACCATTCCCGATCGATGAAACCGGGCTGATGGTTGGACGCGATACGCCGCTTGCTTATGGTCATCGCCATTTCAGCCATCTGCTTGCGGTGTTCCCGCTTCACTTGATCGGCAGCGACAGCTCTGAGGATAGAGCGCTGATCGCCAGGTCGCTGGAGCACTGGATTGGAAAAGAAGGTGATCTGCGCGGCTTCAGCTTTACGGGCGCAGCTTCGATTGCCGCCACTCTGGGACGTGGTGACGAAGCGCTTGGCTATTTGCAGACGCTGCTGCATATCATCAAGCCAAATACGATGTACAAGGAAGCTGGGCCTGTTATGGAAACGCCGCTTGCTGGAGCGGAGTCGCTTCAGGATATGCTGCTGCAAAGCTGGGGAGACACGATTCGCATATTTCCGGCTGTGCCGATTGCATGGCGAGAAGCGGCTTTCCATGATTTGCTCACGGAAGGTGCTTTTCTGGTCAGCGCGCAGCGTGAGAACGGGAGTACACGGTTTATCCGCGTGAAAAGCTTGGCGGGTGAACCCTGCAAGATCAAAACAGGCTGGAGCGGCGCCGTTAATATGATGGCCATCGGGCCAGCGCCTGCATGGAGTAGGTCGGAATCTCATGCTGCTGGTGTGGTGGAGCTGCAGCCTGACGAACGCGGAGTGGTGGAATTGTCCTTGGTTAAAGACGATGAAGTCGTTCTGTACCAGGGGGATACTGTCCCTGATCTGGTTATCCATGCTGCCGCTCAAATAAAGCAGCAGCCCATCCGCTATTTCGGTGGACATAAGCCTTGGCGTGTGCATGCAACAAGATGAGATAGCTTCACGGATATGAAGCGCGGCAGACTCATAAGGCAGCATCAGGGAAGGACTGTGCAGCGGGGAATCAGGCCAAGCCTTCCCCCCGAGCAGCCGAGCCTAGTTCTTTTTGCCGAAAAAAACAGCAAAATCGAGATATTTATACATGCAATCCACGTCAGTGAAACCAGCCTGCTCCAGCCACTCGATTTGCTCGCCGAGCTTGGCGTTGATGTCGAGCTTTCTTCGTTCCACCGAGGCGTCGATGGACTCTCGGGAAAGGCCACTGTCGTTAATATGGGCTAACCAGCGCTGCTTATGGTATTGATCGATCGCTGGGGTGTTGCCCTGAACCTGATCAGCGTTGACAAATACACCGTCTGGATTCAGCAGCTGATAAACGGTTGCGAACAGCTGTCTTTTGGCAGGATGGGTCAGGTGGTGGATCGACAGCGAAGAGACGATAATGTCATACGATTCAGGAAATACGTAGCTGGAATAGTCACCGACGATGTATTGAACGTGATCTTCCTCACGAAACCGACGACGTGCTCCCTCCAGCATTTGATCGCTGAGATCCATCAGAGTAAGGTGAGCGCTTGGGTATTTCTGCAGCACCATTCGGGAGAATAGTCCCGTGCCCGCACCCAAATCGAGTATACGGGGGGCTTGCTTATGACTTTCCGTTAGCGATAGAGCCATCCCATAAAACTCATCGAAACAGGGGATCAATTGTTTTCGCTGCTGGTCATATTCATTGGCGACGGCGTCGAACAGTGTTTTGACTGATGGGTTCATATGAAAACCTCCGTGGCATGGGTTTCCTTCATTGTAGCGAGAGATGTATAATTGAGGAAATATATAAAATGAATGGTGACTATAGGGGAATCCTATATGTTGTCAAGGACTTCAATTAGAAAAGCACAATAACATTCGGTAAGTGCTTTTTCTGTCGAAGACAGGGAGGGGAACCGTATGAAGCCGTTCACGTTGAACGTTATCGCAATCATTAAAAGTATCCCTGAAGGGTATGTGATGACCTATGGGCAAATTGCCGAGCTCGCAGGCAGTCCGAGAGGGGCTAGGCAGGTTGTACGCATCCTGCATTCGCAAAGTCGGGTCCATCAGCTTCCCTGGTATCGTGTAGTGAATGCAAAGGGAGAAATCGCCTTTAATAATGAGGAGTCGCGATTTCTGCAGATGTTCCATTTAAATAGTGAAGGTGTGGCTGTGAGCGACGAAGGACGCATTGACCTGGAGCAGTACCGCTACATGCCGGACCTGGAAGGATTGCAGGAATGAGGTCCACTTGAAGTGATTTCTGAATGTTCTTGATCCGTCTCATTTATTCAAACAAAAAAGTCTTCTTAATCAGCAGCTGACTAAGCTTATGACCCGTAGTAATAGAGCACCTTTTTCAAGGTGTCCATCTTACAGGTCACAGTTCAGACAGGACTGATTGAAGACTTTTTTTAATGACGTATCCACTTAATGAAGCGCAGCTAGAGGTCCGGTGACGAACGAGATCAGCATTCGAATCAGAGGTTGGGTTACGGCTTCTGCTGTGAAGGTGCGCAAACCCCGTTGTCACAAGCTCCACCCTCTGCTGTGCTGTCGGAAGTATTAAGAAGGGTCAGCGGCTGATCCTCTTCCCATGCCTTCTGCAGAGCACCTAAGAACACTTCGCTCGATTGTGCGCCTGAAATCGCATATTTGCGGTTGATCACGAAAAAAGGAACCCCGCGCACACCTAATTTGCCTGCTTCCTCCTCATCGCTACGGACCTCGGCTGTGAATGCCTGGCCAGAGAGCATCTGGAGAGCCTCCTCCTGGTTGAGACCGACTTCTGCGGCTAAAGCGGCTAAGGTCTGATGATCGCCAATGTGCTTGGACTCAGTGAAATACGCATGCAGAAGCCGCTCGGTCATTTCGCGCATTAGACCATGCTGGGCAGCGAAATGCGCCAATCGGTGCGCGTCAAACGTATTCGTCAAAATCATAGTATCAAATTTAAAGGTTAATCCAACGGATTGTGCCTGAGCGGCGACACCCGCGTTCATTTCCTTGGCTTTCTCCAGGCTCATTCCATACTTGGAAGCCAGCATTTCATCTACGCCATGAGGCACATCGCGTTCTGAATGGGCATCCAGCTCAAAGCTGCGGTAAATCACCTCGACGTGATTTTTGTTCGGGAACTGTTCAAGGGCCGCCTCAAAACGACGTTTACCAATATAGCAAAAGGGGCACATAAAATCGGACCATATTTCAATATTCATAGTTAACCTCCAGGTAAGTGGGGATATGATGGAAGCTCGCGATTCCATCGATTCATGCTTACTATAGAAGTGTACTTGATGGTGAAGCATAAATCCAGCATTGCAAGAGCAAGTGGTCTAATTGGGTAAGACTGAATCGATGAAGCGGCCAATGCTCTGGGTTAGCTCCATGCTGTGAATATCGAAAGGCTCGAATTACATTCGTTCAAGCAGGCTTGCTGCGTGCTTTTCTGAGTAAATATACAAAATAAGGCGCCCCAATTACAGCGGTCATAATGCCGACCGGAATCTCCCGCGGGATAATCAGGATGCGTCCCAGGCAATCGCCGAGCAGCATCAGGTCGGCCCCGATCAGCGCAGCGAGCGGGATCAGCCATTGGTGCCGGGCACCAACAATACTGCGGGCAATGTGCGGGGCGATCAATCCAATAAAGCCAATGGCACCAACTGCTGATACAGATATGCCAGCGAGAGCCACAGCAAGCAGCAGCAGCCAAAAGCGCTGCCGCACAATGCTCAGGCCGAGCGAGGTCGTCGTTTCGTCGCCAAGCTGGAATACATTCAGCTTGGAATAATTGAGCCAGACCACAGGCAGCAGTACCGCGATCCATGGGAGCAGGGAGTAGACGGCATCCCACCGCTTGCTCCACAAACTTCCGGCCAACCAGAGCAGTGCCATATTAATGTCGGTCGGATGCATCACAATCAAATATTGCGTGCCCGCCTGAAAGACAGCTCCAATCGCAATACCGATCAGCGCAAGCGAGGCAGGCGTCATGGTCAAGCGTTTACTGAGCAGCAGTAAAATGCCAAAGGCGGCAAAGGCGCCGATAAAAGCAGCTATCGGGAGGAAATAGCCTGGCGCTTTGGGAAATAGAAAAATGACAGCGGAAGCAGCCAGTCCTGCACCTTTGGTAATGCCGATCACGTCGGGGCTAGCCAGCGGATTACGCACAACGCTTTGCAGAATGACACCGCCGACAGCCAAGCCAAAGCCCGCCAGAATGGCGACAAGAACACGCGGCAGGCGAACCTCGTAAATGATAAAAAAGTATTTATTATTTTCATGCAAAATGCTGGACCAAACGTCCTGAAAGGAAACGGGAACAGCTCCCAGGCGGAGTGAGACTACCGCTAGCACCAGCATCAGCACAAACGCGACAATCAGAGCAACAGTTTTGCTCATTAGCGGGCACCTCCCTTTTTGCGGGCCAAATAAATAAAGAAGGGAGCGCCGATCGCTGCTGTCACGATGCCAACGGGAGAGTCATAAGGAAACGCGATAAACCTGCTGAAAAAGTCGGCATATACAAGCAGTGTCCCTCCAAGTAATGCTGTGAGCGGTGCCAGCACATGAAGTTGATTCCCAACCAAGGCGCGCGCGATATGAGGGACAATCAGGCAAATGAAACCGATCGGTCCGCATATCGCAACTGCAGAGCCGGCCAGTACAATAACAAGCAGCACACTAATAGCACGAATGACCAATACCCGCTGTCCGAGACCCGCCGCTACTTCATCATCCAGCAGCAGCAAGCGGAAGGAAGGCAGCATCAGGCCAAAGACGAGCAATCCGCCGATAAAGAACGGAAGGATCGTGCTGATCTCCTTCCAAGCTGCTTGACTGACAGAGCCGACGAGCCAAAACATCATACTGTCGGTGGTTTGCTGATTCAATATAATGAGCCCCTCCGTCAGCGAGGAGAGCAGAAAATGGATCGTAATCCCTGCCAGAGCCAAACGGACATATTGCTTCGAGCCAGTCCCCGCAAGTGTCCAGACGAGAAGTGCTCCGAGTGCGGCCCCGATAAAGCCAAGGTAGACAGAGCCTGTAAGCGAAACATTCTTGATCACCACCAAACCAAACACAACTGCAATGGCGGCCCCGGCATTGATGCCGAATACGTGGGGAGAGGCCAGCGGGTTTTTGGTTGTGAGCTGGGTCAGCAATCCGGCCAGTGCCAGTTGAATGCCTACTATGCCTGCTGTTAAAGTGCGCGGCAGGCGCAGCGTCTGAATATAGAGATGATTTTTATCATGTCCTTGATACGTTAAGGCTTCATATAAGACACGCCATGATATTTGCGCCTGGCCCCATTTGACACTGCAGAGGAATCCAATGACCAGTAACAGAAAGGAAGCAGAAAAAAGAAAGAGCAGAGACCTGGTTCGGTTCTGCTTTTCCAATTGGACCTTGTTTATCATCGGCTAGGCTCCCAGGTTTTTGAGGATATCCTCGGCGATTTTCTCGGACCCAAGCAATCCGCGTGATAGTGACCAGTCACGTCTTTCTACTGTAAATACTTTCTTGTTGGCAACGGCATCGATTTGCTTCCACAGCGGGTTGGTTTCCCATTGATTAACGATCGTTTCTTTCTCGGATGGCAGTAGGAACATAGCTTGCGGATTGGCTTCGACCAGCTGCTCCAGAGTAAGCTGCGGGTTAGCTGCTGTGTTTTTCACTGGATCTGTAAATCCGAGCAGCATCAGGAAGGAGCCGCCAAAGGAGTGGTCCGAATGCGCATAGAAGCCCTTGGAATTCGTAACGGCTGGCAGTACACGCAGATTGGTGTTGGTCAGCTTCTTTTTTACAGCTTCGATTTTCGTTTGGTGCTCAGCAAGGCGCTTCTTGCCTTCTTCTTCCTTACCAAGCGCTTTTGCGATGATTGCATAGTTTTTGAGCATTTGATTATAGTCTGCTTGCGAATCGTCCAGAACGAGCAAAGGAGCGATCGCTTTTAATTGAGGAAGTGCATTTTTGTGCTTATTCAGATCTGCGATAATCAGGTCCGGCTGCAGCGAGCTGATCAATTCGATATTCGGTTCGTAACGGGACCCGACGGATGTATAGTTTTTCAATTGGCTTTTGACGCTATCCATGAACAGGTCTGGGCTGGAATCGTCAGCAACCCCAATCGGTAAGGTCCCTAAGGTAACCAGTGCATCCGTGAAGCTGAAATCCATAGTGACGATTTTTACAGGTTTTTTGGCAAGCTCGACCGTTCCTTGTGCATCTTGAACGGTGATTTTACCCTCTGTACCTGCTGTCGGTGCTGGTGTTGCTGTTGCTGTTGCTGTTGCTGTTGCTGTTGCTGTTGTAGATGCTGTCGGTGCAGAGTTGGATTGTGGCGCTGCCCCGGATGGATTCGTAGTCGAGGTTCCGCAAGCGGCAAGACTTAATGCGGTAAATAAGCTCACCAGTGCAATACTGAGTGGGCGTTTCATCCAAAGATTCATCTGTATATCCTCCTGAAAATGATTATTATTATCATTTGGATTATAGCCGATTCCTTTTGAAAGTAACATATCTAATCATTAGATTGGACATGTCTAATCTTTAGATGTTCGATCCGTATTTTTGGGAGCATGGTTTTGTTGAAAGATGGAGGGAGAGGCTCCGGTTATCTTTTTGAACACCCTGCTAAAATGAAAATAATCCACGTAACCTACTTTTTGCGCAATTTCTTTGGCGAGCAGGTCGGTTTGCTGGAATAGGAGCTTGGCTTTTTCAATACGCAGATTGTTGACATACGTCATTAAGGTTTCACCGGTATGTTTTTTGAACAGCACGGTGTAATGGCCTTCGCTCATACCTGCGCGACGCGATAGCATAGGGAGCGTAAGCTTTAGCATGTAATGCTCATTGATATAAGAGAGTGTCTCCTCGATCGAACTCACAGAGGACTTTAATTCCTCTCGCATCCGTGATTCGTACAAATAAATGAACAGGATTCGCTCCATCATCAAACGTTTTCGAAACTGCTGTGCCGCCTCTTCATCTACGGAATGGGTGTCGATCTCGTACATGGTGCGCAGCAATTCTTCGATCATATAGTGGATTTTAATTTCACTGATCGTATGGAGTGGCCCATAGAGAGTCCATGTGCTGGTCTCCGGCAGCACGCGATAGGTGATGACTACGTAATCGACCTCTTTGGTTTTGGGGACTTGGATGAAATAGGGACCATAGTCCGGATGACAAGCAAAGCCCTGCGTACAAACGGTAGGCTCCTGATCTTTGGCAGCGATGAGAAGATGGCCGCGTTGGACGATGATTAACTGATGGCTTCCCCCAGTAGTGACAAGGGTTTGGGAGCTGTGACTCGGAGTGATCTCGTCGAGCGTGGGTATGATGTGAACAAGCTGTTGGAAGTACATGGCGGATCGGCCTTCTTTGCATGTTGATGGATAACCGGAATATAAGCATATCGAGATTTCGGTAGGTATTGTCGTTTTCCCATACAATAGGTGAACGGCGGTTTCCGTTATGCTTTGTCCGAGGCAATGGACAGCGTGGCCATGGGCAACGCTGCCACCTCGAAGGACATCCTTTCCTTGTATGCTTGCTGCATAGGATGGAGGATGAGGTTGAATTAAGCGTGATCTCCGGCTTTCACGAGCTCTGCCAAATATTGATAAGAACGTAAACGGGCCTCATGCTCATAGATTTGTGCGCTCACAATGATTTCGTCGGCTCCTGTATCCTGCAGGACCTGCTGAAGCTTCTTCTGAACCGTTGCTTTATTACCCGTAATTGTATAGCTCAGCTGCTTGCGGATATGGGCCTCTTCCTGAAGATTCCACAGTGCATCCATACTGTCGACAGGCGGATTAAGCGGGCCTGTACGACCGCGAATGAGGTTAAGGAATTGCTGCTCCTGGGAGGTTGCCAGCATGCGGGCTTCTTCGTCGGTATCGGCAGCAATAATGTTCAGGCCGATCATCGCATAAGGCTTGTCCAGCGACTCCGAAGGACGGAAGCTGCTGCGGTACAGATCCAGTGCGGGCAGCAAATAATCGGGAGCAAAATGGCTCGCAAAGGCGAAGGGCAGACCAAGATGTCCGGCGAGCTGCGCGCTGAAGCCGCTTGAGCCTAACAGCCAGATCGGGATGCTGAGCCCCTCGCCTGGAATGGCCCTTACCCCAACGGGCCGTGCCTCCGGTGTATTATCCAGATAAGCGCGTAGCTCGCTAAGCAGCTCGGGGAAATCATTACCGTCGCTGCCGAGGCCGCGACGCAGCGCTCTTGCAGCGGGCTGGTCCGAGCCCGGAGCTCTGCCGAGTCCAAGATCAATGCGACCGGGATACATCGATTCCAGCGTACCGAACTGCTCGGCAATGACCAACGGAGCATGATTAGGCAGCATGATGCCGCCTGACCCGACTCGTATCTTTTGGGTGCCTGAAGCAACATAACCAATAACGAGCGAAGTTGCAGAGCTGGCAATCCCCGGCATATTGTGATGCTCAGCAAGCCAGTAGCGGTGATAACCCCACTGCTCGGCATGGCGTGCGAGATCAAGGGTGTTTCTAAAGGAATCTGCCGCTGTGCCGCCCACAACAATAGGGGCTAGATCCAGCACAGAAATCGGGATATCTCGAGTAAGCATCGTATAGTTGCCTCCTGTCAGTTACATCGATATAAAAAGCTGCTGTGACCATCCAAAGACTTCGTCACAGGCTACTACTAAACGCAGTATCTCTATGTATTATATAAAAAATGCATCGAATAAAACAGGCCGCTCTCAAACAGGGGGCTCAGAGCCTGATTATCTGTGATCTAAGCTTTCTGCGTCAGCCTCTAGCACTTTATTTTTCCGGTATTCCCCTGGCGGGATACCAATCATCTTCTTAAACATTCGGATAAAAGAGGTGACGTTACGGTAACCGATCAGTACGCTGATCTCCTGTACGCTGAGAGCATTATCGGACAGCAGCTCCTTCGCCTTGTTGATGCGAATAGCATTAATGTGATCGCTGAAGTTGGCTCCTGTTTTTTCCTTAATATAGACGGACAGGTAGCCTACAGAAATGTTCAATTTGTCGGCAAGCTGGTCGAGCGATACATCGTCCGCAAACCGGTTCTCAATGTAATCCATGACGTAAGAAATGGTGGGGTCCTGTTCGTCCTTTCTGGATCGGATGACGGCTGCGCTGGTTTGAAACAGCTCCGCATAAAATTGCTTAAACTGGTCAAGCGTGTAGCATTCCTCCATGAGCGCCAACTGCTGCTGGTGATAAGAGGAACCATTCACATCGATTCCATAAGGCTCTAACAACTTCACGACCCTGGCAATGACCCCCTCGGCAAGCTGCCTCAATTGCTGAACGCTCACTCCTCTTTTGTCCAGCTGATAGAGCATACGATTCATAAACGTTATGCAGTTAAGATCATTGCCTGCTTGCAAATTGGCGTACAGCTCCTGCTCCTGCGGCACAGTGAATACCAGCTGAGTAGGCGTGCTGCTGCGTTCCCGAATCACCTGACTTTCATCCACGGGCCTTGCCAACTGGACCATGTCCAGCACCTCGCGATAAGCTTCATTGAATTGGGACGATTGCTCATATGCCGAACTGATGGCAATTGTCACAAGGAAATAGGCTTTATCACGGTCTAATATCGTCTTCAGCATCATGAGTGCGCGGTCCAGCTCATTTCTTACATCTGTACCACAGATCAATGACAGTATTTGGTTGTTCTCCATTTGAAACGTCTGTGAAGAAGGAAAACGCTCGGAGAAGAGGACCTTAATATACTCCTGAATGTAGTAGGCCATACGGTCTGTTTTCATCTCACTGTCCTCTACGGAGCGCGCCTTGAAATGAAGCTGAAACAGTACGATGATGAAGGGCTCATCCATTTCGGCGATATCCTTCCAGTCATTGATGTCAGAGGTTATCGCCTTCAACTTGTTGATGTAGCCAAAGCTGGTCAGGAGTGATCGTTTGTCCACCAGCTCTTGGTGAACCGCATCTTTCTCGTCCAGTAATTGGCGGATGTTTTGGTGAATCAGATCGAATTCATGAATGGCGCTCTCCAGCTTGACGGGGTCACGACGTAGAATCGAGTTGACCATCTGCTTGACCGGCTGATTGAGCTTGCGGCTGAAAAATACGGAAGTAAGCAATCCGATTATAATGGACACCGCAAATATCAGAACCAGCGTCCAGCTGGCATTCTTTACTTTGGAAGCAATATTGGAATAAGGTACGGCCGTCACATAGGTGAGAGGCGAGCCTTCATTTTTCTCAAAGAAGAAGTAATAATCACCGGACAAGCCGTATTCTTTTCCGTCAAGGAAAGTAGGAATATCGCTTGCAGACAGCTCCCCTGGAGAGCTATACAGCAGCGATCCATCCTCTTGCACAATCATGAACTGCCGATTATCCTCTGCACCATAGAAGGCTTCCTTCATCAAACGGGCGTCCAGTAACGCAATCACCTGATAGTTGGATGATGGCATACGGAACGAGAAGGGTATGAGCTGAGCCTTTACTGAAGAATTCAGATTGGTTACGGTAAACGTTTTTTCCGGATGCAGCACATAATTGCTGGTTCGGTAAAATTGATTCTTCCAGAAAAGTAAAGGATAGTCGTTGCTTACATAAAACTGTGAAAACATCATATCCGCATGGACGCTGCCTTCTTTTTCAATAACAAGGGAGCGGGAATTGAAATAGATCAGCAAATTATTAAGATAAAACATCGGGTTGTAAGCCTGAGTACGGAGAACCTTCAGTGGATCCGTTGCTGTCCAGAACTCGACGTCCGCTTCGCTCTTCTTCATCAACTGGCGGTTAAACGCGACAGTGGCTTCATTCATGTACATATCAAATAAGAGAGTCTTGATCCGTTCAAAGTGAGTCTGGTAACGTTCTGACGTATTTTTCAGCATTAAGCGGTTATATTGGATGATTTCATTTTGTACGATATTGCTGAACAAATGAACGGATAACAGGTTAAACCCGGAAAACAGAACAATGATGACTAGAAAGCTGGAAAAAATTTTGACAATTAGCTTTTGTCGGTTCAGGCTTACCCATTTCAAGCGCAGCATGCTCCTTTTGTCTTGTTAGTCTTATTGTTGGTACAGTTTCTTCATTATACCTTATAACGCATTTTGTAGAACCTGACTCTTTTTTATAAAGTTATCATTTTATCATCGACATCATGAGTTGGAAGGTAACAAAAAAAATGTAAATTTGATTCCTCGCAGCCCTCTGCTATGATCCGGGAAGAACAAGTAGAAAGCAGGTGGGGATTTGTCGAAGCAATCTTCGATATCAGCAGTAGGAACAGCAAAGGCTGAATACAAACCGAAGCATCTGGCAATCAGGAGACAAATACGAAAAAACTGGGACCTGTATTTACTCATATTGCCTGTGATCGCCTTCTTTATTATTTTTGAGTATATCCCGATGTATGGCGTACAAATTGCATTCAAAAATTTTATCGCAACCAAAGGTATTTGGGGCAGTCCATGGGTCGGGTTCAATCATTTTGAACGTTTTTTCAACAGCTATTATTTTTGGCGGCTGCTCAAGAATACGCTTGGCATTGGACTGTACCAGCTGCTCGTCGGTTTTCCGGTACCGATCATTCTAGCTCTTCTCATTAATGAGGTGCGCTCCAAGAAGTTCAGCCGTTTCGTTCAAACCGTGACATACGCACCGCATTTCTTGTCTACGATCGTAATGGTGGGAATCATCTTCATTTTCCTGTCACCGCAAACGGGTTTATTGAACAAAGTGGTGGTATGGTTCCTTGGGGAGCCCATCGAGTTTCTGACAGAGCCGGCTTGGTTCAAAAGTATTTATGTGCTATCCGGCGTATGGCAGCAGATGGGGTGGAGCTCCATTATTTATCTCGCCGCGCTGACTGGCATAGATCCGCAGCTTCACGAAGCAGCGAGGGTGGATGGGGCAAGCCGATGGCAGCGTGTGTGGCATATCAATCTGCCTGGTATCATGCCGACCATTACGATTTTGCTCATTCTGAACATGGGTTCTTTGCTCGGTGTAGGCTTCGAAAAAGTGTTTCTGATGCAGAATTCTCTTAATATCGCCGCATCTGATATCATTTCCACCCATGTATATCACAAAGGGATTATTGATGGACAGTATAGCTATTCGGCTGCTGTTGGACTGTTCAATTCCGTGGTTAATTTCATTCTGCTTGTATTTGTCAATCGTATGGCCCGCAAAGTGAACGGAACAAGCTTATGGTAAGAGCTATAACGACTGGGAGGTTACCCATGAATCATCAAAGCACCAGTGAACAAATATTCGATTGGATCGTTAATGCTATATTGGCGATCATATGTATCCTGGTTTTGTACCCGCTGCTCTTCGTTCTTGTCGCCTCCTTTAGCAGCCCCGAGGCGGTTATGAGAGGAGAGGTATGGCTGTGGCCCAAAAACATTACCTGGATCGGTTATTTGCGAATATTTCAAAACAGTGAAATGCTGACTGGTTATGTTAACACGATTGTGTATACGGTCGTTGGTACCGCCATCAATCTGATCATGTCCGTCGCTGCGGCCTATCCACTTTCACGCAAAGACTTTTACGGCCGTAATGTGATCGCTGCAATGATGGTATTTACAATGTTTTTTAGCGGGGGGATGGTTCCGACCTACCTGCTGGTAAAAAATTTAGGCATGCTGAATTCCATGTGGGCGCTCCTTATTCCTGGAGCCGTTTCCGTGTACAACATCTTGATTATGCGTACGTTTTTTGCAAATGGCATTCCCTATGAGATGCAGGAGGCCGCTTCGATTGATGGTTGCTCGAATATGACTACGCTGATGCGGATTGTGCTTCCACTGTCCATGCCGATCATAGCAGTCATGATTTTGTTCTACAGTGTCGGTCATTGGAACGCTTATTTTAGTGCCCTTATTTATTTGACGGATCGCGATAAATATCCGCTGCAGCTATTTTTACGTGAAATATTAATTCAGGGGCAAATGCAGGAGATGTTGGGCATCGGTGATGACACTCAGAGTCAAATCGTTCTGGAAGGCGAAGCGATCAAGTACGCTGTCGTCATCGTAGCCAACCTGCCGGTACTGCTGCTGTATCCGTTTCTGCAAAAATATTTTACCAAAGGTGTCATGATCGGAGCGGTCAAAGGTTGATAGGGATTAGCTATTAAGGGATGACACCCTTTTAGTCTATAGATACAATAAGAAAGCAGAATAAGGGAGGAAAATTCATCATATGAAAAGAAGACGTTGGACATCTGCAGCATTAGTCGTCGCCATGGCAGGAAGCCTTTTATCCGCATGTAGCGGAAACTCCGCGAGCGCGCCAGATTCAAACAGTCCCGATGGTAAAAAAGGGGAAGTTCCCAATTTGGAGAAGTCAGGTATGCCGATCGTTAAACAGCCCGTTTCGCTCACATTTTTCACGGGCAAGGCGGCGACCAACGGTAATAACTTTGAGGAAACAACAGTATGGAAAGAATATGCAAAGTTGTCGAACGTCAATGTTAAGTTTCAACTGGTCCCTTTTGACAATTTGACAGAGAAGCGCAATCTGGCTTTGGCTGGAGGCGATTACCCTGATGCTTTTTATTCTTCCCGTGTACCTGCGTCGGATTTGATGAAATATGGTGCACAAGGAACATTTGTTAAGCTCAACGACTTGATCGACAAATACGCCCCCAATTTTAAAAAGCTGATGGATAAATACCCCGATCTGAAAAAAGGGCTGACGATGCCGGACGGTTACATCTACTCGTTCCCCTCTTTTTATAGCCCGGAATTCCTGCCGATGTTGATCGGCACTCCGCTATGGGTTAAACAGGAGTGGCTGGATAAGCTAAAGCTCAAGGAGCCTGCAACGACAGAGGAACTGTACCAATATTTGAAGGCAGTCAAGGAAACCGATCTGAATGGAAATGGGCAGGCAGATGAAATTCCTTATGCCGGAGAAGGTATCAATCCGCTGATCGAACAGCTTAGGGGCGCATGGGGTTTTGGAAACCGTGGCTTGGGACACAAATTCGTTGACGTGGATCCAAAAACGAACGAGCTGCGCTTTTTCCGTACCGATGCCAAATATAAAGAAGTTATCGAATATGTACGCAAGCTGTATACGGAAGGTCTGATTGATAAGGAAATCTTCACCGTCAAGACAAGTGCTTTGTTCGCCAAAGGGCAAAAAGGTGTTTTTGGCGCAACCATCAACCCGAATCCAATGACCCAGATGAATCAGCCGGGCTACGTGGGGCTTGGGGCTCTAAAGGGTCCGTATGGCGATCAGCTGTATACGCATGTTAAAGTGCCTGTAGTATGGCCTGGAGCCTTCGTCATTACCGATAAAAACAAAAATGTCGAAGCGACGATTCGCTGGATTGACCATTTCTATGGTGACGAAGGTGCTACGTTCTATTTCATGGGCCTTGAGGGGCAAACGTATCGTAAAGCATCCGACGGCAAGCTGGAATTCGTGGAGGATATTACGAAAAACCCGAATGGACTAACGATGGATCAGGCACTGGCTAAACATATCACCTGGCTGGGAGGTAGCTATCCGGGCTTCGTACAGGAGAAATATTTCAAAGGGTCCGAGACATTGCCGGAGTCGGTAGCTGTTGGTAAAAAGGCTGAGCCGTTCAAAGTCAAAGAGCTGTGGAACAACTTTAACTTCACTGAGGAAGAAACCGAATTCAGATCCACGGTGGGGACGGATATGCATAATTATATCGGCGAGATGGAAGCCAAGTTCATCACCGGTTCCCAGCCGATGTCGGAATGGGATAAATATGTGGCAACTGTACAAAAAATGGGCGTGGATGAATATATGAAGGGCTACAAGAAAGCGTACGAGCGCTATAAAAATACGAAGTAAGAGTAGCAGTCTACAGGAGGACGCGGTATATGCGCCCTCCTGTTAAGTATGGATAAGAAAGGAGTGTGAAAGTATGAAAATCAAATGCAAAATCGCTGCGACAGCAAGTTGGAGTGTAATGGTCATCCTTACCCTGCTGCTTGCAGCATGCTCACAAGCACCACTACAGACGCAGCTCGCTCCTGTACCCAATTCGTTGCCACCATCTCCGGTAACGGCCAGTTTGCGTACAGAGCAAATATTCGATAAGGAAGCATACAAAGGGAAGCTGACTATACGTTATTTTCATTTGGCTGGTAAGGATTTGACCGGAGATAGCTTCTTGATTGTGTCACCTGAAGGCCAAACGATGCTGATCGACGCTGGACTGCCGGAGGTTGGACAGCAGGTGGTCGAATACTTGAGCAAGCTCGGGATTCCATCTCTGGACATTGCGTTGAACACGCATCCGCATATCTTAAAATGACTTATGGTGACCGCACGTTCTTGTTTACCGCTGATATTTACAAGCACCGGGAAGTCGAGCTTACCAATTCTCCATGGAAGGATAAGCTGAAGTCCGATATGATGGACATTCCTCATCACGGCAGCGAATCGACCTCCTCATCGGAAGTGTTTCTGAATGCTGTATCCCCGCAAATCGTCATCATGAGTCAAAACAACTTTCAAAGCCCAAACCTGAAGGAGCGTCTGGAGAGGAAAGGCGCTAAGGTCTACTCCACAGGGTTACATGGGAATATCTTACTCAAGTCCGATGGAAAAATGATAGAAGTGACAACTGAAAAAGACTGGGAGCCACCAAAAAGGCCTGTTACCAAGTAAACATCCTTGGATCTGAGTTACTGGCACCTTTCACCGAGATGCAAACCCTCATACATCTAACCTGAATCAAAAAGTCTTCTTAATCGCTGCATGCGCGATGAGAAGACTTTTTGTGTACAGCATCATTCCGCACATTTCCAGCTTTACATATTATTCATATCCCGTTGACACTCCCCAAATAAACGACTTCTATAATCAATTTGAGCACGAATGAACAAACTGAGCAATAATGGACATGGTTTAATGCAAAGCAAAGAAACAGGATGAGGTAGTGAATCATGGTAGATCTATTAGTGAAAATCAAAAAAGCGACAGAAGGCTGTGAGGAAAGTATGCGACAAGCCATAGATCTGGATCTGATCAGGATTGATTCCGGTGCGATCCAGGAAGTGGCTAACTATTTGGTAGGTAAATCTTATCGACAAGTCAGTATAGTGGCTGATTCCATTACCTATCAGGTGGCGGGAGCTCAATTAGAGACATTGCTCTCAGACGCAGGTTTGTCCACATATACCACGATGATTAAACCAAATGCTCAAGGTGATGTCATTGCGGACGAGCCTTCTCTTATTCAGCACATTATCGATATACAACGTCATGCAGCCGATGTAGTGATTGCGGTGGGAGGAGGAACCATTCATGATATTGCCAGATACTCCGCCTACAGCACAAGGGCTCCTTTTGTCTCCGTACCCACAGCACCCTCTGTAGACGGTTTTAATTCCAAGGGAGCACCGATTCTAATCAGGGGAGATAAGCAGACGATTGCGGCGGTTGGTCCCGATGCGATATTTGCCGACCTGGATATTTTGGTTAAAGCCCCCAAAGCGATGATAGCAGCGGGCTTCGCAGATATGCTGGGCAAATATACGTCCCTGTTTGATTGGAAATTCGGTTCGATTGTAGGTGAAGAGCCTTACCAGCAGGTAGCTGCGGATATAACCCGGACGGCACTGCTGCAATGCGTGAATCAGATCGACTTGATCGCGCTCAGGCAGAAGGAGGGCATTCGCACACTAATCGGAGCGCTGATAGAATCCGGTCTTGCGATGCTGCTGCTCGGTCATTCCCATCCAGCTTCAGGCGCGGAGCACCATCTCTCTCACTATTGGGAGATGGCGTATATCCGGCTTGGCAAAAGACAGCTGCTGCATGGCGCGAAGGTAGGTGTGGCCTGTGTCCAAATCTCCAGATTGTAT
The DNA here is from genome assembly GCF_025567575.1 of Paenibacillus baimaensis. NCBI lineage: Bacteria > Bacillati > Bacillota > Bacilli > Caryophanales > Paenibacillaceae > Paenibacillus > Paenibacillus baimaensis. The sequence goes on from NZ_JAOQIO010000016.1 coordinate 233,946, forward strand.
CATCAGATCGCTAGTGAGGGCAGCGAGGTATGGAGGCGTGCAGCTGAGGAGAATTCGTGGGCACCGGGAGCGAGGATTGCCGATCATTGGGAAGAGCTGTGCCTTGAAATAGCGAATATCCCTGACCCTGCGACGCTCAGCGTGCTCTTGGAAAAAATCGGCGGACCGACTTCGATACACGAGCTGAGTGTAAGTGAAGAGCTATTGGAAAGCAGCCTGCGGGAGGCATATCAGGTTCGGCTTAATCGATTTACGCTGTTAAGAGCCTACAATGAAAGGCTGAATTACCGACACTGACAAGGAATTCACACTAGTTTTCGTCATAAAATGTTGCTCGTGGAACAATAATTCGACATTCATTGCAGCTTAATCGGCAATTCAATCGATTTACGTATTCTTCATATCGGCTTAACACCCGCTTGATGCTTCATGATTACAATACAATTGAACATGAATGAACAAAACGAATATTTATATTGCAGTAATGAACAGAGCTGCTCAAGGGGGAAATGAAGAATGCTGGCGGCAGAGAGAAAGCTGCGTATTGTGGAATATGTGAGGCAGTATCGGACAGCGACCATTACTGTGCTTGCCAATGAGTTTAACGTGCATGAGGCTACGATCCGGCGGGATCTTACGGAAATTGAGCAGGAAGGCATACTGAAGCGGACTCACGGCGGTGTCATCATTGAGCAGTGGACTCACGATGAGCCCTCCTTTAACGAAAGAACGCACCAGCACGTGGATCAAAAGGAAAGAATCGGTCAGATGGCAGCAAGCCTGGTGGAAGACGGGGAGAACATTATTATCGACTCCGGCACCACGACACTGCACATTGCCAAAAACCTCGTACACCGCTCCCATATAACGGTCGTCACGAACGATATGAACGTGGCTGCCGAGCTGCGAGATGCCCCGCGAATTAAAGTGATTTTAACCGGAGGCGAGCTGTATCCTTCCAGTTATATGTTAAATGGCATGTTCACGGATCATGTACTCGGGTCGCTGCATGTGGAAAAGGCATTCATCGGAACGCCTGCGCTTCACCCGCAGCACGGACTTATGCATCCGGAGGCTCAACTGGTCACGGCGAAGCAGGGAATGATCAAGTCGGCGCGGGAAATTATTGTCGTGACTGACGACAGTAAGATCGGCAAGCTATCGCTTCATACCGTAGCTCCGAACACAGCCATTCACACCTTAATTACAGGTAAAGAAGTGAGTGATTACGATATCAAGCCGTTTCAGGACTGGGGTATGACGGTGTACAGGGTGTAGATGGATTTGCACAAGGAAAGGGGGATTGCTTATGGCTTCCATTGAGTTCAGACAAGTTACCAAAACATTCGAGAAACACACAGTCATCAAGGATCTGGATCTAACGATAGAAGACGGCAAATTCACGGTACTGGTGGGTCCGTCCGGCTGCGGGAAGACAACCCTGCTGCGCATGATTGCAGGTATCGATCCACAGACGTCAGGCCAGGTACTCATTAATGGAAAAGATGTAACGAGCATTACGCCTGGCAAAAGAGGGGTTGCGATGGTGTTCCAAAACTATGCCATCTACCCGACGATGTCGGTGCGGGAAAATATTGAGTTCGGTTTGAAAAATAATAAGGTTCCCAAAGCAGAGCGGACCCGTCTGGTGGAGACCATCAGCGCTACGGTTGGACTGTATGAGTACCTGGACCGCAAACCGTCTACCTTGTCAGGTGGTCAGCGCCAGCGTGTTGCATTAGCCCGTGCTATGGTCAAGCAGCCCTCGGTGTTTCTGATGGATGAGCCCTTATCCAATCTGGATGCGAAGCTTAGGGTGCAGATGCGGATTGAGCTGATCGAACTGCACAAAAAGCTCGGTACGACCTTCGTCTACGTAACTCATGATCAGGTGGAGGCGATGTCAATGGCGGATACGATCGTCTTGATGAATCAGGGTCAAATTCAGCAGGAGGCCCCGCCGGATGTGATGTATCGTCAGCCCAACAATTTGTTTGCCGCACAATTTATCGGAGTTCCCCCGATGAATGTTGGCGATTTGGGAGTGGGCGGGGTGAAATATGGCTTCCGTCCAGAGAGTGCCATCTTGTCGGCCAAGCCCGCTGAGCACCATTTATCGCTGCGTGGTGTGATTGTGACGAGGGAAATGCTGGGGTCGGAAACGATTTATCAGGTTAGATCGGGACCGGATGCTTTTATGGTGAAATGTACAGAGGATCTGTTTGCCGTCGACCAAGAGGTTTACCTCGGTGTACCGGAAGCGAAGCTGGATTTCTTCGGGGCGGACAACAACCGGATAGGCAAGGATCACAAACAATGGGATGACTATATGCGGAAGCTGCGAGGGTTTTCCCATGGTTAAAAAAACAGCTTGGGAAACGGTGCGTCCCTATCTGATGATCGCTCCTGCAATGCTCGGGATTTTGACCTTTGTCATTTACCCGATTGCTTACCTGATCTACTTGAGCTTTTATAAATACAATCTGATGAACAAATCGAAAAGCAAATTTATCGGGTTGGAAAATTTTGAGCAAATTTTTACCCGGGGTGACTTTTACAAGGCTTTGGGGAACACAGTGACCTATACCGTTGGCGTTGTTGTGCTCACGCTGGTAATTTCGCTGCTGATGGCGATTTGGCTGAACAAAAAAATACGCTTCAATGCGATTGTGCAGGCAGGCATATTTACCCCGCATATCGTATCGATTGTGTCGGTATCGCTCGTTTGGCTGTGGCTGATGGAACCGAATCAGGGATTGCTCAATTTTGCTCTGAGAGCGGTGGGACTGCCCACTTCCCAATGGCTGCAAAGCTCGGATACAGCATTATTATCGGTCATCATCGTATCGGTATGGCAGGGTGTCGGCTACTACACGCTTATTATTGTGGCTGCACTGCAAAGTATACCGCCTACGATATACGAAGCGGCAGCACTTGATAATGCAAGCAGATTTAAAGTATTTTACAAAATTACACTGCCCATGATATCACCGCAGCTGTTTTTCATCTTGATCATCATGACCATCGGCTCGTTTAAGGTGTTTGATACCGTCAAAATCATGACGGGCGGAGGCCCTAATAATGCAACCAATACACTTGTTTACTATATCTATGGTTTTCGAACCACGAGTATCGGTTATTCGGCTGCTACCGGGGTCGTACTGCTGGTTATTATTAGCCTGTTGACGTTCGTCTATTTCCGGCTGCTGTCCAAAAAGGTGCATTATCAATAGGCGATCCAAACGACGGAGAGAAAGGGGGTTCGTACATTCATGACATTTGAATCCAGGCATATCTGGTCGGTATTAAGCAGTTTATTGAAAGTTCTGCTTCTCATCATCTTTGTTTTTCCGTTTTTTTGGATGATTTCCACGTCACTGCAGACCATTCAGGAAACCTTGACGTTTCCTCCGACTTTAATCCCGGCATCGCCCCAGTGGAATAATTTTGCGACTGCTATGCGTTCCGGTCCGTTCTTGACCTATGCCCAAAATTCGATAGTCGTCACGCTGTCCATCATCGTTTTGCAGTTTGCTGTGATGATTCCGGCTGCTTACGCTTTTGCCAAATACCATTTTGCAGGGAAAAAGATCTTGTTTGGCATGGTGCTGCTGGCTTTTATGATCCCAGGTCAAGTCACCTTCATCCCTGTCTACTTGATGCTCGCTGATTGGGGATTAATCAAAACCTTATGGCCGCAAATTATCCCTTTTATGTCTAACGCCTTCGGCATCTTCCTATTACGCCAATATTTCATGCAAATTCCTGAAGAAATTATTGAAGCGGCCAAGCTGGATAACGCCAGTGAGTTCAAAATTATTTGGAAAATCATGACACCCATGTCTATGCCGGCACTGGCAACAATCGCGTTATTCAGCTTTGTCAGTCATTGGAATGACTACTTTTGGCCACTCGTGATGACAGATTCGAACCCGGTTCGTCCGCTGACGCTCGGAATCGCCATGCTTAGAGAGACGGAAGGTATCAGTAACTGGCATATTATTATGGCCGGTAATGTGGCTTTAGTCATTCCGATTTTGTTCGTTTATCTGATTTGCTCGAAGCAAATTGTAAAGGCATTTGTTTATTCAGGGATTAAATGATCATTTAATCGCTTTCGAATAAGGGTTCATAATTGTGCACGAAGAAAAGGGAGGAAGATGATAATGAATAATAAAGTATCTACAATTATGGCATCAACGATGCTGCTTGGTGTACTTGCAGGTTGTAGTCAAGCACCTCAAGCCAATGACAGTGGAGCCACTCCAGTACCAACAGCAGCACCGACGGCAGCGCCAGCACCAGCAAAGGCCGGCAAGACGACGATTCAGTATTGGCATTCCATGGGAGGTAAAAACGGCGAATATACGGATGCAATGATTAAACGCTTCAATGAGTCTCATCCGGATATTGAGGTAGTGGGTACCTTCCAGGGCGGATATGATGAAGTAGTTACAAAGCTTCAGCAGTCAGCAGCAGCCAATACGGCGCCGGATGTCAGTATGCTGGAACGTTCCTTCGTTCAGTTGTTTGCCGATGCAGACGTGCTGGAGGATTTGACACCCTATTTGAAGAAATCGAATTTAAGCACAGATGATTTTGTTCAAGGTCTGATGGGCCACTCTACCTTTAATAAAAAATTGGTTACTCTGCCTTTGAACCGCTCCACGCCAATTCTTCATGTCAACAAGACGATGCTGGATGAAAAAGGGCTTAAGGTACCTACGACCTGGGAAGAAATGAAAACCGTCGCCAATGCGCTGGTTATTAAAGAAAACGGTGCTTATAAACGTCAGGGCTTATCCATGCCTTTTGATGACTGGTATATCATTGCGATGATGACTCAGTCCAAAGGCAAATTCTTTAATGATGAAGGCACCTCGGTCGGGTTTTACGACAATGGCGTAGGGCTTAAAGTGTTCAGTTACCTGAAGGACCTTCAGAATACGGGAGCATTGTTCTACCCGCCGACTCAGGATTCGGGGAATATTGCAAATCAAATGTTTGTGGATGGAAAAATCGGCATGCTGCTTCAATCGACGGGAAGTATCGGGGGTATGGCACAAAATGCGAAGTTTGAGTATGTAACCTCCTTCCTGCCCAAAAATGATGTGTACGCCACGCCAACCGGAGGAGCGAACGTTACCATGTTGGCCTCATCCAAAAACAAAGCAGCTGCGTGGGAGTTTATCTACTGGTTGATGACGGACCCCAAGGGCGGACAGCAGTTCGTAATCGACACCGGTTACCTGCCGTTCACGAAGAAAATGGTAGAGTCCAAAGAAATTAAAGAGCTGTATGCAAAAGAACCGAATCGTAAGGTCGCTTATGATCAGCTTCAATACGCCATTGATACGAATAAACACTTGGCATGGACGCCGATTGTACAGGAGTTCCGTTCTGCTATGCAAGCGATCATGTATGACAACAAGGATATTCAGACAACATTGACTACATTTAAAAATTCAGCCGATAAGCTTATGAAAAAGTAGGGTTTTGGGTAACGGAGCTGATAGCTTCATATTGACAGAAATATTTTCCGGTGATAATCTAAATAAACATAAATGAGCATAAACAAACAAAACATGAATGATTAATATCAAGCTCGTCTATCTAGTTTAGAGAGGAGTTTAACATCACTATGTCCGTTACGAACAAGAAAGCTGCTGCACAGCGTGTTCACTGGCAGGCTCATCAAAGCACGGCTGCGGAATTTCCAGAGAATACGATGGCGGCGATGGAGTATGCGTGGGGGCTTGGTGGCATTCCAGAAATTGATATCCGGCAAACCGCCGATGGGATCATCATCGGTATGCACGATGAAACACCACGCCGCACAACAACGGCCTCGGAAGCAGATCGTGACCGGCTCATATCGGAATGTACATTTGAGCAAACGCAAGCCTGGGATGCGGGTGTCCGATTCAGCGATAAGTATCGGGGAGAAAAGGTGCCTTCGCTTGAACGGGTACTAGCTGCCTTGGCGATTCATCCTGAGCGGGAGCTGTATCTGGATTACAAGCAGGTTGATCTGGATAAGCTGGCGGCGCTGATTGAACGCTGTGGTGTTGAGCGGCAAATCATATTCTGTCATCGGGACCATGAGAACTGCAGAATCATGAAGCGGCTTGTCCCCGGTATTCGTACGATGTTATGGATATCGGGCGGATCGAATCCCGAAGCGGAGGTTGCGCGCAAGTTCGCAGCAGCAGCTGATAGCGGCTTTGACGCTCTGGATATTGTGCAAATTCATCTGGTTGATGCGGATAACTCAGGAGAAACCACGAGCCAACCGTGGGCATACGAGGTACAGCGCGAGTATTTGCAGATGGCTTTGGAGCAGCTCGCTGATAAGGGACTGGAGCTTGAGGTGCTGCCGTTTCATTTCAGTCAGGAATCCTTATTTGCCTTGCTGGATTTAGGGATAAGGAGATTTGCAGTAGATGAGCCTAAGGTTTTCGTAGCGACGCTTGAGCGGTACAGCTTTGTCTGACCCAACATAACATCACAAATATTGCAATCATCATACTGATCATTAACAAACAAGAGGGAGGGGCTTAACGCCCCTCCCTCTTGTTTGTTAACTGCAGCTATTCCTTGCACGTTCAATATAGATAGGTATCAAACCGTGATTACGTTAACACCGCTATCGCGGAATTCTTTGATATCATATTCCTGGATTTCTTTCCCCGTGATCAAGCTGTGTATAGAGCTATTAGGGGCCACAGAATGAAGGGAAAGCTTGCCGATTTTACTATCGTCAGCTACAACGATAATTTCTTGAGCGGCATGTATCATCCCTTGCTTAGCCGTCACCAGCTGAGCCTCCGGATGCATCAAGCCGTGCTTGGGATGTATAGCCGGTATACCCATAAATGCTTTTTCGACATGCAGAGATCTCAGGACGTGATCCGTAAACATGCCATTTAGCATATAACTGGAAGGGTAGAGCTCGCCGCCCGTTACAATAACTTTAATACCGGATGCATCCTTCAATTCAGCGGCAATGTTCATATCATTCGTTACTACGGTAATGTTGGAGCGATGAACCAGGTTTTTGGCGATATGCAAGGTGGTCGTCCCGGAATCGATGATGATGTGTTCCCCATCCTCGACCATGCTGGCCGCCATCTTACCGATTCGCATTTTTTGTTCCAGACGTTGATTCGATCTTTCAATGAAGGGTGGCTCATCATGAGTCCATTGTTCAACAATAACGCCACCATGGGTCCTCTTCAATAAACCTTCCTGTTCAATCTCCCCGAGGTCCCGCCGAATGGTAGCCTCATGAACACCAAATTCACGGGCCAATGCTGAAACCGTAGCCACCCGACTTTGTCTCACATATTCTACGATCCTCAGTTTTCTTTCAGCAGCTAGCAAGGCTATCCCCCATTTTGACGAATGTTTCGCACATTCCCTTTATATCTTTGTTCATATATGTTTGTAGGCTACATGAAACCACCTTACCTGTCAATATTGACCCCATATCTGAAATGGATACAACGAGCATGGTTCCCCCTTAATCAACAAAAAGTGCTGCGTCACCGAGAATGGGTGACTTGTTCTAGCTGCTGATATATAATTTGAGGCAAGCACTTGCGTTGTGTGATGCAATAGAGGCATATAAAAGGAGTTCACCGATGAGTAAACGAAGCTTTAGAGACTATACATTAAGTGAAGATATTGTACGGGCATTGGAAAGCCTTGGTTATGAGGAGCCAACTGATGTTCAAAGCCAGGTGATCCCGATTGCGTTGACGAAGCAGGATCTTGCTGTGAAATCCCAGACGGGCAGTGGAAAAACGGCAGCATTCGGGATTCCAATCTGTGAAATGGTAGGGTGGGAGGAGAACAGGCCGCAGGCGTTAATTTTGACACCGACGCGGGAGCTTGCCGATCAGGTGAAACAGGATATAACCAACATCGGCCGGTTCAAACGGATTAAAGCGGTCGCGTTATACGGCAAGCAGCCCTTTGCCAAGCAGCAGCTCGAATTAAATCAAAAGTGCCACGTGGTTGTCGGTACCCCGGGACGAGTGATGGATCATATCAAAAGAGGAACGCTCGATCTGGAGCGGCTTGAATTTTTGGTCATTGACGAAGCGGATGAGATGCTCAGAATGGGCTTTATCGATCAGGTGGAAGCGATTATCGACGAGCTGCCCGAGGATCGGATCACACTGTTATTTTCGGCTACTTTACCTAAAGACGTGGAGAAGCTGTGTCACCAATATATGAAAAATCCCATCGACATCGAGATTCAGACTGCGGTAACGACAGCGGATCAGATCGAGCATTCACTGTTTATGGTGAAAGAGGAGCATAAGTTTAAGCTGCTGAAGAATGTGATTATCGTGGAAAATCCCGATAGCTGTATGATCTTCTGCCGTACTCAGGAGCATGTGGACGAGGTGTGCGAGCAGTTGGAGCGGGCTGATTATACGTGTGATAAAATCCATGGGGGCATGATGCAGGATGATCGCTTCAAGGTAATGAATGCTTTCAAAAGAGGAGAATTCCGTTATTTGGTCGCGACCGACGTAGCGGCGAGAGGCATCGACGTCGATAATATCACACATGTCATCAACTATGACCTGCCTATGGAAAAAGCCAGCTATGTGCATCGGACAGGAAGAACCGGCCGCGCAGGCAAAACCGGTAAAGCGATCAGTCTGGTCACGCCTCATGAGGAGCGGTTTCTTGCAGATATCCAGGGCTATATTGGATTCGAAATACCGCAAAGGGAAGCTCCTTCGGCAGAAGAAGTCGATCTTGCCCGGGAAGCATTTGAAGCGAAAATGCAGACCCAGCCTGAGCTTAAGGCGGATCGAAACGAACAGCTGAACAAGGGGATTTTGAAGCTGTACTTTAATGGAGGCAAGAAGAAAAAGCTCAGAGCAGTCGATTTTGTCGGAACGCTTGCCAAAATTGAAGGGGTTACAGTGGAGGATATCGGCATCATTACGATTCAGGATAATGTGACGTATGTCGATATATTAAATGGAAAAGGCCCACTCGTACTCAGAACGATGAAGAATACGACGATTAAAGGGAAGCAGCTTAAGGTACATGAAGCTTTTAAGTAAGAGGTAAATAGATTCAGCCGGCAAGCAGGAGGTCAGGGAATTCCCTTGCCCCTGCTTTTCGTACGTTCATGAGATATTTTAGTCAAAATAATTACAATTCGGTCAAACCTCTGCATGTTTTAGTGAAATGGGATCCTCCATAATGAAGATAACTTAGTTGATCAACTAAAAAAGCTGCTTATGGAAAGGAGATGTTTCATTGTATTCCAACACGGCTATCGATCTGCAGGCGAGAAAATCTAAAGCCAGCAACAATCGGCTTCGCCGGATCGAAACGATGACGGGTTATGTATTTGTAGGACCGATGCTTCTCGGTGTTCTCGTACTGGTTATGGTGCCAGTCATCGCCTCGCTGTTATTAAGCTTTGCGGACTGGAATTTTGTAGCGGGCATCGATCAAATGAAATTTGTTGGTTTAGGAAACTTTAAAAGATTAGAGGCCGATCCGATTTTTTGGAAATCGATTATGAATAATATGCTTTTTATTCTGATCGTTCCATTGACAATGATCCTTGCTCTGCTACTGGCGGTTGTGATCAATAAATCGGTTTATGGCAAGGACTTATTTAAAATCATTTATTTCATGCCTTATATTTCGAGCATTGTCGCTATTGGTATCGTCTGGCAAGTATTATTTCATCCGAGCCATGGCCCGGTTAACCAAATGCTGATTGCGATGGGCGTTTCCAATCCTCCCAAATGGCTGGCCGATGTGAATTATGCGCTTCCTTCACTCATGGGTATTATGACTTGGGCGGGAATCGGGTTTAACCTGATTATTTATATGGCCGGACTACAGTCGATCCCCAAGGATCTTTACGAAGCAGCGGAGATGGATGGTGCCAGCCCGTGGGTACAGCTTACGCGTATTACAATTCCTATGCTCTCGCCGACATCGTTCTTTTTACTCGTGACGGGTATTATCGGTTCCTTCAAGGTGTTTAATATTATTAGCGTTTTGACGCAGGGAGGGCCGGCGCGGTCAACTTCGGTTCTCGTATATTACTTATACGAAACCGCTTTCATTAATTTGAATATCGGTTATGCATCGGCAATGGCATTGGTGCTCTTCGTGTTTGTCTTGCTTATCACGCTTATCCAGTGGTACGGGCAAAAGAAGTGGGTTAACTATTAAGGGAGTGAAGGCATGACAAAGCTCAATCCAACGAAATTGATGATCACCGTGATCATGTCTTGTTTCGGAATCGCATTCATGCTGCCGTTTATATGGATGCTTTCTGCTTCATTAAAGCCGGAAGCGGATGTGTTCAATTATCCGGTTGAATGGATTCCTCGGCACTGGAATGCGATAAACAATTATAAAGCCGTGTGGATGGGGAAATCTCCCTTCCCGCTTTTTTACTGGAACTCTCTGAAAATAACCTGCATCACGACATGTGTTTCCATTGTAGTTTCCTGCATGGCGGGCTACGGTTTTTCCAAAATCGATTTTAAAGGCAAAAGTGTGGTTTTCCTCATGCTGCTATGCACCTACATGATTCCGCACGAAGCCATTCTGGTTCCCCAGTTCATCTTTTACCGCTGGTTGCAATTGTTTGACAGCCATACGGGACTTATTCTGCTTGGCAGCTTCAGCGTACTCGGAACCTTTTTGCTAAGGCAGTTCTTTCTGGGAATTAACAAGGAGCTTATGGAGTCAGCCAAGCTTGACGGTGCAGGGCATTATCGGACATTTGTTTATATTGGGATACCGCTTGTTCGTCCAGCGATTGCGACTTATGCGATTTTGCGGTTTATATGGAGTTGGAATGACTATCAGAACCCGCTTATTTTTCTTCGCTCTCAGCATTTGTATACGCTGCAATTAGGCATTCAGTCGTTTGCCGACGAAAATGGACAATTTTATTCACTCATTATGGCGGGTACCGTTTCAGCGATTATTCCACTGCTCGTTATTTTCGTTATTGGACAGAAGCAGGTTATTGAAGGCATATCTCTTGGTGGCGTTAAAGGGTAAACATTCGAACGATATGGGGGAAATATCATGACAATAAAATGGCTAGCGATACCATTAACCGTAATACTTGCTTGTGGCTCTATACTTGGCTGTTCTTCCGGACCAAGTGCGCAGGATCCGAATAAAAAGACAGACAACCCGTCTGAAAAAAAGCCAGTCGTCATTAAGCTGCACAGCTGGTACACTAATGAGAGGGAAGCGATTAACAAAGCGGTTGACGCTTTTAATGCCAAGAATCCCGACATTAAGCTGGAGTATGAATTTCTTACTGAAAGTGCGATTGATGCTATGAAAAAGCTCGATTTATTGGCTGCTTCAGGTGAGCAATTAGATATTTTTGTACTCAATAGCTCAAGTGCTTATTCACAGCGTATTGGCATGGGAATGCTCGAGCCGCTTGATGAGTATATGAAAAAGGAAGGTCTTAACTACGATGACGAGTATATGCTGGACATGAAGTTTAATGGAAAATACTATGCCATTCCTGGAAAATACAGTGCAAAGCTGGTACTGTTGAATAAAGATTACCTCGATGCGGCCGGACTTCCCGTGCCGAAGGATTGGACCTGGGATGAGTACATGGATTACGCCAAGAAGCTGACGAAGGGCGAGGGTGTGAAAAAGGTATACGGAGGCCATTTCCATAATACATTACTGAATCCTGTTCTATCGAATCAACCACAGGAAAACGGGATGTATAAAAAAGACGGGACGCCCAATGTGGATAACGCCCGGACGAGGAAATCGCTGGAGTTGATGTGGAAGGCGCAGCAGGTTGATAAAACGGCAATGCCGTATGCTGATATTATCGCGCAAAAGCTGGATAGCCGTGCTGCTTATATGAAAGGCAATATCGCTATGGTATTTGACGGGTCATGGCTGGTGAAGGAATCTGGAGGTACGGCTCAATTGCCGGCAACCTTCAAAACGGTATACGCCCCTTATCCGAAATTTTCCAAGGATGATACGAGTGGATATACAGGAGTTAACGGAGATTTCATCGCTATATCCTCCAAGTCGAAGCATAAAGAAGAAGCTTATAAGGCAGCGCGCTTTTTATCGACGGAAGGGTTGGTTCTGCAAGGCAAGGAGTTTCCCGCCTGGAAGAAAGCGGACAAATCCAAACTTGTCGATACGGTTATGAGTAATGTGGCCCAGCCACAATTTATGGATAAGGAATCGTTGCTGCATGTAATGAATACATTTAAATTTGCTGAGTTGGATATGCCTCCTACATATAGCGCGGAAGCAGCGAAAGCTTTTAATGGGGAAACGGAAAAGTTCCTGCTTGGTGTTCAGGATCTCAACACGACGATTTCCCAGGGGACCGAAGCGCTGAACAAAATTGCAGCAGCAAACAAAAAGTAATGGATGATAGATGAGGATCAAGGAGATGAGGGCTCCTCGGTCCTTTTCTTAACAACGGAAAAGAAGTGAATATATGAACGGTTGGGCACAGATCCTTAACGTCAAGTCATTTAGGCAAAAATTGCTCGTTTCCTCGATCCTTTGTTTGATTGTCCCGATGGTCATCGCAGTGCTCATTTCCAACTATATTACGAAGGATGTGCTGAAGGAGCAAGCGGTTGCCAATACGGAGCAAACCTTATATACATTGGATATTTATGTTACGAATCTGATCAACAACCTGATATACACCACGAATGTCATTCAGTTCGATAATGAGGTTACAACGATTTTGAATGACACGATGACAGAGAAGGGATCTACAGCCCGATTTTTTCAGATCAAGAGGATGAATGAGAAATTTGCCAATGTGGAGACGGCTGCGAGCAATCCCATCTATTTGGCCGTCATAGATACATCTGGAACCGCTTACTCTAATTATTCTGAATTTCAGGATTACGATCCATTGAATTTCACACGCCTGGATTGGTTTCGTCAATTGGAGAATAGAGATGCATTGGAAACGTATTGGGTAGGAACACAGCCCAACTACATTGTTTCCAGTGCTAGTAAAAGTCCATATCTGATCACGATTGCCCGTACGATTCGAAATTCCTCCAGAACGAGCGGCTATATTATCGCCAGCATGTTCGAAACGGATATTCACCATATATTTCAAAATTACAGCAGCTCGCAAGAGATTATGCTGGTGAACAGTAAGGGAGCCGTGCTATCGCACACCAACCCTTCGCGAATCGGTACAACGTTTCCGTATATGAACCAGATCGGGGATGAGGGCGAGGGACCGGTCCTCGTTAAGGAACAGAACAAGGATTTTTTGCTGGTCAGGCATAAGCTGTCTTTTTCGGATTGGTATTTGGTCAGCATGGTGCCTTATAAAGAAGCGATCGATACCATCAGTCGTGTCCATCAAAATGTTTTGCTGCTGACGATCACCTGTTTTGCCGTATTTCTCATCATTTTGCTGTATCTGATGAACCAGTTGACCAAGCCTATCAAGCTGTTGGGTAAGGTGGCAGCCAAGGTGCGTTCTGGGAATTTAACGGTAAGGTCAAATATTTCAACTCAGGATGAAATTGGAGAATTCGCCCAATCTTTCGACCATATGCTCGATCGTATCCAGCTCATGATCGGACAAATTACGTTGGAGCAGACACGCAAACGGACAGCGGAGCTCGAAATGCTCCAGGCTCAGGTGAATCCTCATATCCTGTTCAATACGATTAATTCCGTGCGAATGAAAATCTGGATGAAGGGTGACCGGGAAAATGCTGAATTGCTCAGCTCCTTGTCCTCGTTTATGCGGATGACTATCAATCGCAACAATGAGTATATTTCCTTGCATGACGAGCTTGAGCTGATCTCCAACTACGTCCTGCTGGTCAATTTCCGGCATAAGGAGCCTATTGTTTTGGAGCTTAGCCCTGCTTCGGATACATTATTGGAAGAAATTCCGCGTTTCTCCATTCAACCTTTTGTAGAAAATGCTATCCTTCACGGGTTAAAGCATAAAGGTGGTACCGTTCGGGTCACGAGCTGGAAGGATTCCAAAGGATTAGCTATAACGGTAGAGGACAATGGGGATGGCATGGGGCGGGATGTGCTGGATAGGCTGCGGAAGAAATTATTTTCCGGTTTGGCTGCGGAAGAGAGCGGCCCTGGTCACACTGATATCTCGGGAATCGGATTAAAAAATGCTTACGAACGTCTACAGCTCATATACGGTTGTAACAGCACTTTAGCTATAGAAAGTGAGGAAGGCATCGGAACCAAGATCAGCATTTATATTCCAGGAAGCCATCGCAGGGAGGGGAAATCGAATGTATAAGGTCATGTTGGTTGATGATGATTACCCCGTACTGGAATATTTGGAACAAATCATACCATGGGATGAGCTCGGCTTGCTCATGCAGGGCATGTATGATAACCCCCTTGAGGCTCTTGAACATGCAAAGGCAGAAATGCCCGACATTCTGATTACGGATATCGGTATGCCGCACATATCGGGTATCGAGTTAATCAGGCAGCTAAAGGAACTGAACGGAGAGCTCTGCACCATCATCCTCTCCTGCTACAACGACTTTCATTATGCTCAACAGGCTGTGAAGCTGAACGTTCAGGATTACATGCTGAAGGAAAGCATATCTCCTGATACGATAACGACCCAACTGCAGCAGCTTTGCGGGCGCCTGGATGCGGTGAGGGAGAGTCGGAAACAGAGAAAACAGCTGCAGCATATTTTAAATGACAATAAGGCGGAGCTGAAGCAAAAATTTTTGTTGGGCACTATGAATAACCAGATATGGCATAAGGAAGAGTGGTTGGATACGCTCAGGCAGTATGGCATTAACTATGAAGCTCACCCTTACTTGCTTGTGCTTTATCACATCGAACAGCATGCGCAAACGAAAAAGAATTTGAATATGTGTGATGACATGTTGATGTATGCGGTGGATAATGTGATGGATGAAATGTTGGAGAAGGTGGAGGGGGCGATCAGCTTTCGCTACAGTACCAAGTCAGGATTCTTATTCATCCCCTGCCGCTTGACGGTGAAGGAAAACGGATACAGCTTGGTGAACGATACTCTCAAGCAGGTTCAGGATTCACTGACCAAATATTTAAGGGTCCAGGTCTCATTTTATCTGGGTGAACGATCTGGACAGCCGCAACAGCTAAAAGCTAACCTGCTCAAGCTATTAAATACGCTCGAACATCGTTTTTATTTGCCGGAAGGGTATATAGGTGTTATTAAGGAAGAGGAATTTTCAAAAGCAGATTTGTTTACCTACTTTTCCCAGGCGCTTGAGGAAATCAAACAGCTTATTTTGCAGGAGGATGTCCAGGGCATGGAGGAGGCGGCTTCCAGATGGATGTCCTTTGTAGAGAAAGAACGGTTTCCTCCGGATATGGTGAAGGAATGGGTATTGAAGCTGCTACTGGACATGCGAGTTAAATTCAAATCACTGCAAAAATTCCAAACCAACTATTCCGTTGAGGTTCTCCACAGCACGATGAGCGAGATCGATCATACGAATCAATTGAAAAGCTGGATGTTAGTGCATTTGGAGGAGATGCTTTCGCAAATGGGCACTATATTTCAACAATCCAAGCGGGGGGAAATCAGTGAAGCGCAGCGATACGTTCAGGATCATCTGCATCAAAAAATAACGCTAGAGGAGGTAGCTGATTACCTGCACTTGAATTCCTCCTACTTCAGCAGATTGTATAAGAAGGAAACGGGCTTGACCTTTATTGAATATGTGATCCAAACCAAGATGAATAAGGCCAGAGAGCTATTGGATAACACGGACAAAACGGTGGAAGAGATCTCTTATACGTTGGGCTACGACAATAAGCGTTACTTTATTCAGCTATTCAAAAATGAAATCGGTGTACCCCCACTGATCTATAGCCGGGGCAGCGATACGAGGAGGAACAAACAATGATTTACTTTGACGAGAAGAAGTATATTCAGTCGGTTCTGGCAAAAACTATCCGTGAGTTTGATTATCACCAAGTATTGGACACAGGGAAGTGGCTGGAATGGCAGCAGGCTTTTCGCAGTAAACTGGCTGAGATCACAGGCCTTGAGCAAATCAGACGACAATCAGCCGGCGTCCCGCTATCGCCGCGAGTAACGGAAATAGTCGAGTTTCCTGATTATGTCCGGGAGAAGATCTATATCACAAGTGAAACCGATATTGAAGTACCGTTCTATCTTCTGCTGCCGAAGAATACGGTAAAGCCGGTGCCATTAGCGATTTGTGCGCATGGACACGGGAGACGCGGCAAGGAGGACTATGCTGGTAACTTTGAGAGCCTGGAGGCGCGGGAAGAGGCTGTTCGCCAGGATCGGGATTTAGCAGAGCAAGCGGTTGCGCAGGGCTATGCCGCTATTGTACCCGAAGTGCGTGGGTTCTGGGAGATGGCTCGGCAGGAGGATATGGACGAAGGGAAAAGCAAATCTTGCGATGATCTGCAGCGGATATCGCTAATGTTTGGCCGTTCCTTAATCGGCGAACGGGTTCATGACTTCAGCAGGGTGCTGGATTATGCAGCGACTCGCCCGGAGCTGGATATGGACAAGGTTATGATAACAGGTAATTCCAGCGGTGGTGCGGTGTGCGTATTTACAGCAGCCCTGGATGAACGTATTCGCTTGGTAGCGCCGGGCTGTTATTTTTGTACGTTTGAGCACTCGGTGGTGTCGGTCCATCATTGTATCTGCAATGCCGTTCCCGGTATGATGCAGGTCGGAGAGATGTATGATGTGATAGGATTGATTGCTCCCCGTCCTGTGCTGATGATCAACGGCGAATCCGACCCGCTCTTTCCAATAGAAGGGGTACATATTTCCTTCGAGCATGTTCAAAACATATATGAGCAATTCGGTGCAGCTGACCGATGCGAGTTGTTTGTCGGAGACGGGGGACACCGTTACTTTAAAGACCGTGTATGGGATTTTGTCAGAGAGCATTTGGGGTCTTGAGCTGAAGCTGTCTCGCGTCCTGACTGCTCCTGCTTGTGCAGAAGCTGCAGTAAGACTGCCGGTAATTAATTCCCGGCAGTCTGGTAGTAAGGGTGTCTTAGAGCAAACATCGGCTGCATCGGAAGCGGTAAAGGCATCGACCCAAACTGTGGATTCTCTGTACCTAAATAGCTACGGTATACCACTGACAGATCCACTGCAGAGCGATTAGCTGCTAGGTATGGTCGTTGGCTCCACTACGACTTGAGGGGCAGGAGCTGGTTTAGACTTCTCATCGGACACGGGTGGTAGTGGTACTGCGGCAGGAGCTGATCTTGTTGTGTCTTCTAACAGCATTGGCTTCTGCGCTGCGGCAGGTGCCGGAGCCGGTCTCGACTTCTCGTCGGACACGGGTAGCTCCGGTACAGCAACAGCTGCTGGTCTCGGTCTGTCGTCCAACACCGCTGGCTGCCTTACGGATGCGACTGGTCTTGGTTTGTCTTCCTTAACCGCTGGTTCCTGACTTGTGGATGCGAACAGCATCGGCTTCTCTACCGATCCCGCTTGCGGCTTATCATCCACTACGGCAGGCTGTGATACAACGGGAGCGGCCGTTCCCGACTTGCCTTCTACGGCAGGCTGTGTTTCTGTGGAAGCGGTAAGTGTCGGTTTGGTCTCCGACAGCGTTGATGGCGTCCCGGCAGAATCAGACGTTCCTGGTTTGTCTTGGTTAGACGGCGTATTCGACTCTAAGGAAGCTGACTGTTTGTTTTTTTCCTCGGAGATGGCCTTATTGGGTGATTGTGAAGCTGTCTCACTGGTCTTGGGATTTGTAAGAGTGCAGCCACTGATGAAGATTATGGCTGCTATCCCAAGGAAAGACCAGCGGTACGAATTGGATTTAAACTGTTTGATCATCGTAATTCTCCTTTGCAGCTGTGCTTTGCTGCCTGTAAGATTGACGTTCCCTGCGATTCTTGCCGGCTGCGAGAAATTTTCCAATAATTTGATGAGGGTGTGTCCATAGTCCTGGCTTTTGTCAGGAGCAAGGTAACTGAGCGCAAGCGCATCGCTGGCGATTTCCTGATCTTCCCGCATTCGACGATACGCATACCACAGGACGGGATTGAACCAGTGAATAATTAGCAAAATATGCATGAACCAATTGACCGCAATATCATTGCGCTTGCTATGGGCCAATTCATGCAGGAACACATGCTGCAATTGATCATCATTCAAACGATTTAGTATAGCTTGAGGCATGATCAATTGCGGTTTGATCATTCCAAAAAGGGTCGGTGTAGACGTACTGGGGGATTCCACCAGAGAAATCGGTTTATGAATCGACATCATTTGTTTACATTGATTAAAAAGCTCCAGTATTCTTGCATCGGTTATCATAACCGACTCTTTACTCATCTGTTGGGCAAATCTTCTGTTGATCCAAAACGTGTACGCCCCCAATACACACACACCAATCAGCCATACCACAAAAACATTTCGGTACATCTTTTGGGCAGTAGTTTTTTCCGGTAGTGCAGCTTCGGCAACTCTTTCCTCCTGAATGACATGGACGGTAGAGTGAACGGAATCCGTATAACCGGTCCAATTATAAATACTGAATTCACTCTCCGGGCCCCATGGCAGCATTAATCGGACGATAACCAGCAGCCACATCAAATAATGCCATCTTGGTTTCAACCGATGCTTGAGCACACGCTGCATCACAATAATCAGTACAACCAGGACACTTGCCATGATCGAGACCGACCATACCCAATCAAACAGCTTGATAAGCTGCTCCGTTATTTGATTCACATTCACCCTTCCCTTTCTCTCTTGTAATCATTTCAGATGCGATAATGGCGGGCTTGCTGCTTGCCTGCAGCTCTTTCATTTTGTTTTATCATCAAGGATGCTTTTCAATTCTTTAATATCTTCGGCAGACAGCTTGTCTTCTTTCAAAAAGTTAACCAACATCGGTTTAAAGGCACCACCGTAAATCCTTTTCAGGAAAGACTCGGTTTCGTACCTTACACATTCGTCCTCGGTTACGAGCGGGAAATAGGCGTACACCTTATTTTGCTGCGAATACGAAATAGCTTGTTTTTGGGTCAGTCTGTTTAAAAGCGTTCTTACCGTTTTTGGTTTCCAATCGGTTTGATCTTCCAGAGCCTCGATAACCTCGTTGGCGGTACGTGGCGTCCTGGCCCAAAGTACTTTCATCACTTCCCATTCCGCATCGGATATTTGGGGGACATTTGTCACAGGCTTACCTCCTGACTTTTATGGATTACATATGTAATACAATAGTTATATTACAGTTGTAATCTACAGCTGTCAACTGTAAGTTTAAATATGGAGGCAGAATGGCTGTCAAAGTATTTTAAATCTGGAAGGCGTGATAAAATAGAGCCTCAGGAGACACAGTCGTTGTCTGAAAAAGTAACCAAGAAGGGTGGAGAAGCGTGGCGGTTCCATTTTATCAAATCATGTCAGTTGTATGCATAGCCGTCATGCTGCTTGTGATGCTGTTGATTGTAACCTCCAGCCTGTTGAACGGAATTTCGCCGATGCCTTCATCGCTTCAGGTCCGCCGCACGGTAGCCGCCGAAATCAACCGATTTTCCAGACAAGGATCGATTGTAGAAGCTGGCTCTGGTTGGGGAACGCTCGCTCTGCATCTGGTCAAGCATTGTCCCGGTTGGCGGTTGATTGGCATTGAGAATTCGCTCATTCCGCTTTGGAGCTCGCAGTTGATCGGTCGCCTGTCAGTCCGTGACCGAAATAGAGACAGACTGGCCTTTTGCTATGGCAATATTTATGGGTACTCCTATGATCATACGGATATCGTGGTCTGCTATTTATACCCCGGCGCGATGAGACGTCTGAGTACAATCCTTCAGGAGCGGCTGGCACCGGGAGCGCTGGTGATTAGCGTCTGCTTTGCGATGCCAGACTGGGAGCCTGATCGCATGATCACCTGTAAGGACCTATATCGAACCAAGGTTTACGTGTACAGCCGCAAGTAGAAGACATTCAGATGTACGCCAAAAACAAGCATCAGGGCAGATGGCTCCGATGTTTGTTGGCGTTTATTGGTGAACGAGAACTTGTCTGGGAGTCAGAATGTGGGTGGCATACCGTTTAGGGTGGTCCGATGGATTCAGCTTTGCGCCGATCGACTTTGTCATGCTTAGTTCTGCAAAGCTATCCAGAAGCTTGTGTAGAACTCACTGAGGTACGCGCAAAATGGGATGTTGAGAGCGAGAGGAGAAGCTCTTTTTCTTGACTCGTAACCAGGAGGGAAAGCCGGAGGAATCCGTTCGTATTTCTTTAAATGCGGAAGATCAAATGAATGATGTTGAATTACGAAAATTATGGAATGAAATCATGGCATGCGAAAGGGTGGAGGCACCATCAACCTGATTGCAGCGCGTTCTCATTTCACGATTAGCAAATTTTCAAACTGCCTTCGGCTTTCTTCCAGAACATCGAAACCGCCGTCTGTCATTGCCCAATGAAGACATATCCCGTTGGCTATATAGCACATCGAATCATGCAAATCTTCGGCACTCGCTGCATTCTTCACTTGACCCGCGTCCTTGGCTCGTTGAATTAAAGTTGGAATAATGCTGCCCAATAACGATGATTTGTCCTTGGTGAGCGGAACAATTTCGTTTCGAAGGTAGACCCTGTAATACTCCTTTGTCATTTTAACGCCCGCACTAACAATATGCTTAATATATACTTCCATAGCTTTCATAGCCTGATTGGCATAATCGCTGGCAGACAGAACGTCCAGAAAATCATCATTGGACATTAGATTGTCAACCGAAAAAAATCCCGAAATCAACTCATCCTTGGATTTGAAATAATAGTAAAATGCGGTTTTAGTCACATTCATCTCTTTACAAATTTGATTAATCGTCACTTGATCGAATCCGTGTTCGATAAATAATTTTATACTGGTGGATAAAAAAAGTTCTTTTGTTGCGCCTCTAGTGCTCATCGTGTAGATCCTCTCCTTTTCCAACAGTATAAATCATTTAACACAGAAATAGTATTGTGTTCCCTTGGTGAAGTTAAAAGTTACTGAGATGTTCAATGCTATTACCAAAGTAAGATTATGATAGGTTGCAGGAAATGATTTTTTGCAGGTGTGCCTTTAAATCGCAGGGTAAAAGGATGCGCTTGGATTCATACTGACATCACAGCGCAGAGAGAACAATTCCAATCATACAGGCCGATCAAGCAGATTGCAATTAGCGCGTCAAGCTGCCTTGTTCGGTCTTTTTTTGTGCTTTTAGAGCTCTACCATCACCCTGACAGCTTACGGGTGGCGCATGAAACTTATAAAAAGTATGCAATACTACGGTAAGCTATATTATTACTTTTATATTGACAAAACTTTACCTCGGTAATATAATTCTGTTGTACATTCACTAAGAATAGGAGAGTTGAGATGAAACCAAATTCAACACATCTGATATTGGTTATTGGAGGCACAGGAACACAAGGCGGGAATGTAGCCCGTGAGTTATTGGCACACGGCCATCGGGTGCGTGTTCTTACCAGGGACCCGGAGTCAACGGCTTCCAAGCAGATGGCTGCAAAAGGCGCTGAGATCGTTCAAGGGGACATGGCGGATTTGGCATCATTGGAACCGGCTATGGAGAATGTGTCGGCGATTTTTTCGGTACAGTATGCGGATCCCTATGATCCGTCGGTTGAGCCGCGAAACGCCGCCAACATGGTGCAAGCCGCACAGAAAGCCGGAATCGAACAAGTGGTACACACATCGGTGGCTGGCAGCAATCAATTTCCGCGTTGGGATAAATACCAGATATTGACGGAGTACTGGGATCATAAGTACGACATCGAAGAAAGCATACGCAACGGCGGTTTTCGGTATTGGACGATTTTGCATCCTTGTTGGTTTATGGAAAATTACCTGGAGCCCAACGTAGCTCTTATGGCGCCTGAACTAAAAAACGGGGTCATGTTTGGCAATTTGAATGGAGATATCCCGGTTCAGCTTAGTTCCGGAGGGGATACAGCCAAATTCGCCAGGGCCGCTTTTGAGAACCCTGGCAAATTCAGTGGAAAAGATATTAATGTAGCAGGAGACGAGCTGTCCATGACGCAAATAGCGGAAACGCTGAGCAGCGTGCTTGATAAAGAAATTGTCTACGAAAAGGTAAGCAGTGAGGAAGCTATCAAGCGGGGGATGCTGAAAGGAACGGTGTACAGCATGGAATGGATGGAAGATGTTGGCGGTTACGGATTTGACATTCAAGAAACGAAGGAGTACGGCGTGTTGTTTAAATCTTTTGCGGAGTGGGTGGAGGAGAATAGAGACAGGTTTTAATTTATTAGAAAAAACGGCTTCAATAAATAACCTGAGATCAAACAAGCCGGAGCGTAAGTGGGGTTTTGGTGCAACAATTTAAAAACAAACAAGTTATCCTCGATTTTGTGGCTTTACTAGACTGTCAAACAAAATAATTTGTTGATTAATTCAACAGCAGAAAGGGCAGGTGAATGATTATATTCAACCTGCCCTTTCCTTATCATATGCATGATTTCGATTCCCGCGATGGTTTTCTCGGCAGTTTTGAAGGACTTGAATCCCAACATTGGTTTTATGATTTTCTTTATGAATCGATGATCTTGTTCAATAATATTGTTGAGATATTTCTGTTGTCGGAGTATTGTTTCTTGACTCATAACTTTCTCGACCTTCAATTGCTGGACTGCGGCAGGGTACGCTGGGTTTTTGTCGACAGCGATCACGCGTGGTGATTGATTGTGTGATGAAGTTAACACCTTCTTAAAAAATCGTTTGGCAGCAGGAGCATCTCGATTTTCAGACAACATGAAATCAATCCTATTGCCGTTTGAATCTACAGCTCTGTAAAGATAATTCCATTGTCCCTTGGCTTTAATGTAGGTTTCATCCGTCTGAAAAGAATCATTAGTCGGCTTCAAATAGGGACGAATTCGCTTTTCTAGCTCTGGCCCAAACTCATGAACCCATCGCATGGTCGTTGTATGTGCGAGTTGTAA